>CAZYYV010000030.1:0-26258 GCA_964651295.1 uncultured Bacteroides sp. | reverse complement strand
TTGTTATCGTACATATATCACGACTTTAATTCACGCAAATGTACAAAGTATTATTTAAACAATCAAATTTGGTGCTTGGTTTATTTGATCAATTTGCGAAATCAACACACAAACCGAGTTGAAGTCGAGATGGGTTGAGAGGGTAGTAAGGCGAGGCAAAATATCCGGTGCCACCAAAAAGTCCTTGGTTGAAATGTGAGTATAAAACGTAGAAGCGAGTGCGGCTAAGTTTCATATTTAGGTAAGCATTGCAGAAAGGATAGTTGCCTACTTTCATTTCTCGTTGATTCGTAAATGATGCCAATGCCGGTTGGTATCCCGGTGCATAATATTTGGTGTAGTAATCGCAGTCGACGCCCATTTGTACATCAAGTGTCGCAATCTTGAAGAGTAGATATAAGTTTGAGTAGACTGAGAGCGTTGGTAGCGGGATAACTTCATCGTTTGAAGTTGTTTGATAAGTAATTGAATTATCCCAATGAAGCGCGCGATAGTTTAAATTTTGCTTTAACGATAGCGATAATACTTGGACTGAGCCTCCGTGCTGCTGTGGTAGACCATTTGCACCGAAATAGATGTGGTTTTGAATGTTTGAAACATCGAGTCGTAGTCGCGTGTCGGTGTGGTTTATAGCGAGTTCGCCACCGATGGTGAAGTTGCGTTGTTTGCCGAAGTCGTTATCCCAAATGAAATGGTTTGAGAGGTATTTCTTGGTGAGGAATGGGGCCTCTACGTTGTGGAATTTTCCAAACGCTGTAATATCGACACTATCGCCTAAAAGTTTGAATTTCGTGGTGATGTTTCCGTCGATTTTTACCTCACCAATCGCTTCACCAAGGAGGCCAAGTTCGGCAGTGGCTGCGTATGTAAGTATTGAGCCTCGCTGTTTTGTGAGTTGTGCACCAACCCAGGCCAATTGCTGTGTAGTTTTAGGTTTAAAAGCGCCAACACCTTCAGGGAATGGTGTGAGGTCTAGAGTTGAACGATCGAGGGTGTCGGGTGTGAAAGTATAGCTGCGAACCTGATGAGTGATGTATGCCGCAAGTCCGAATTTGGCGTACTTGTGAAATCCTTCAAGAAGAGAAATACCGACAGTATTGCTTAGAGACCAGCTAGTTGTACGATCGCGAGTGAAGTTTGGATCGAGGTAAGTGTTCTCAAAATATTCTCTAGTCTCACTGGGCGACATATCGATGAAGATATGTTTTGCAGAATTATACCGGAGGGTATGTATAAACGACGAAACAGGTACATAAGTGCGATTTACGATTGTATCAACTTCCGTTGGCTCTTCGCGCCAGAAACCAACTTTGTATCGTTGATTGAAGTAAAATTCATCGCCCCAAACGCGCGTGTGTGCATCGTTAAGGTGAGTTGGAATTGACTTAGGGTCGACTGTGGTTACGCCACCTTGAACCTCTGCCGGATCAGTGATATATAGTAGGTCGGTTATGCCACCGTTTTCTTTGTTTAGTAGATTGTAATGATTGTAGAATGTTTGCATTTCGTAGCGGTCGCCGATGTAAGAGCCGTTTAAGCCCCATGATAAATCTTTCACCGCCTGATTATTATAGCTTCCTTTAGAATAGAGGTAGTCGAGCATTGCTCCAACTTGGGCTTTTTTGTTGATGTTGCCCGAGAATACAGTTTTGAGACGTTCTTGCGATGACTCTCTGCCCCCGGCTGAGTTGAACGATACGAGAGTCATAGGAATGCGAGTGTTATAGAATCGCATTGATGATTGGGTCGGCATCCAATGAGTTAAAGCGTCTCGAAAGAAGAAGTCGCTCATAGGCTCGCGTTCTGCAAAAAGCATATTCATGCCTTCTGCACCTAGATTGCCGGTCGTCGCCCAAGCATCGCTGACTAATGACGGAATGGATTGGCGATAGTAGTTGAGAGAAAGAGTGTCCATTGGCACTAGTTCTCGCATACCTAGCGGTGAAAGAACTTTCCAACTGTATGACAGTGAAGATAGAGATGGCTTTGAAGTAGTAACTTCTTCAGAAGTGTTATGGGTATGTTCGTCTTGAGCCGAAGCGGTCATGCTGCAGCCCAAAATAATAACCAATGCTATTACGATGTGTGTAATCTGTTTCATTTGCATCTGCAAAGGTAAGCATTTATGAGCAAATCCACACTTTTTTAGGTATGAAGAAACCTAAAAAAGTGTGGATTTAAGTATGCACGAAAGTAATAGCGGTAAATTGGCTGGTTACTCTTTTGTTTCTGGTGTGTTAGCGATAGTGAGTGTAACCACCAGAGGGCGATGGTCGGACACCTCGGGCTCTTCGATTACTTCGCGGTGTGAGATTGTTGCTGAGGCGAAGTGTGCGTTGTCAAGCATAATGTAATCTATTGTTCGGTCGGGTATGTCGGCCGGAAAGGTGTAGGACGCAGTGTCGTTAACGGCAGTAAATCGCTCGCTCATGAGTTTGTAGAAATCGGAGTCTGGAGTGTCGTTGAAGTCGCCGATGATAAAGAATGGTTTAGGTGATTGTTCAGAAATATCGCCTATAATTTCAATAGAGGCCGTGCGGTCGTCGATGTTGAGCGAAAGATGTGTGCACGCAGCAATATAGTTATCGAATTCGGCAACGAGTATAGAACGAGGTTCTTCGCGACCGGGTAGCGGATATCGTGAGACATTGAGCGGCTGCTCTCGGCATAACATGCCATTGCCATAGCGTCCGCTTGCGTAGTCCATTGAAGAGCAGAAAACCGGTATCATGCCTGTTTGGTATGCCATGTCGGCAAGGAAATTGTCGGGGCAACGAGTAGTCATACTATCAACTTCTTGAACGGCGACGATATCAGGCATAAATCTATTGATAATAGCGGCGTTGCGAGCTGCATCTCGTTCTCCTTTTAGCGGAGCTCCGTGGTGGATGTTGTACGACATGACGCATATTGGTTCGTTGCCGTATGAGTTCGTGTTAAATAGAGATGCTATAGACAATATAATAATTGCAATTTTCTTCATTGGTGAGTTAGATGTTGATTAGAAGTTCAAAGTTAGCGTTTTTTATCGAAAATGCTGAGTTTTTGGATATCGAGAATGAAAAAAAACTTTTTCAAATTAAATAATCATGGAGAAAAATAATAGAGCGTATTTGGAAAATTGCACAAGAATGAGTAATTTTGTAGAGCAAATGGCAAAAAGAATTAATGCAAACACTCTTACGACATATCACACATTTATTGCTCAAGGATAATTTTGTATCAGTTGAGGGTATTGGTGCGTTTAGACTTGTTCGTCGGAGTGCTTCGTTATCAGCAAATGGCGTGTTTAGCGCGCCTGTGCAAACGGTGATTTTTGATGCTGATGCGTGCTGCGATAATTCCGCCTTGATTACATCTGTTGTTAAGGCCGAGAAGGTCGAATCATCCGTCGCAGCACATATTGTATCTTCCGGAATTTCGGAGTTGAAATCTGAATTGATTCGAGGAGGTAAGGTGTCAATTTCAATTTATGGAACCCTTCAGCGAGTAGAAGGTCGATTTGAATTTGTTGAGGATGTCGCCGAGAATTGGTTACCCCCCTTAGAACTCACTCCCATTGCCGTTCGCAAAACTACGGAAGAAGCAGTTGATGCAGCAAAAGATGCTCTTGCAAATCGCCGCGAGGCTCTTACTCGTTCGCTTCAACGTACGGCCTCAAGTGCCGCGGCAATTGCAGTTTTTGCGCTTGTGGCATTTATTATCGCTCAGTTGCCCACACGTCAAGCACCAACAGCGCAGGTTGCCTCGATGGGAATAGAGACTATTTCCGCGACTTCGGTTGAAGAACCGTTGATTGAAACACCCGGAGTTACTGAACCTCACCTAGTTTTGGTACTCAATACACCGGTCGATGGTACAGCGCCTGCAAAAGTACGCCGTCAACCTGTAAAAACAGTCGAACAGTCCGGCCCTGCACGCTATTGCCTTATTGTAGCATCGCTCGCCACCGAGGCTGAATGTAATAAATATCTGATGGCGCATAGCACTACCGATATGCCACTCAATGTTCTGGAAAAAGATGGTCGATGGCGTGTATATGCATTATCGGCTCCTGCTGTAGACGAGTTGAATGCAGCAGCGCGGAACTTGGGAGTCTACGATCGTTATCCGTCGGCTTGGATATGTCGCCGCTAATAGAGATGCCGGGCCGCAAGCTCGGCTATAATTTTGATTAAACATAAAGTTTTGGTTATTGTTTATTATATTGAATAGACATTAAGCGTGTAACTTGAAAGAATATTCCTTAATATGAATCTCCACGAACTACTACTACAACGACACAGCATACGTCGCTATACCGAGCAACCTTTATCAGCCGAAGATGTAAAGACAATTATCGAAGCCGGACTTTTGTCGCCGACTTCTAAAAACTCACGTTCGTGGCAGTTTATTGTCGTTGAAAATAAAGACACATTACTTCGTCTGTCGGAATGTAAGCCCATGTATGCCACATCTATTAAGGATGCGCGTATGGTAGTTGTGGTTACATCATCGCCCGAGCTCAGTGATGCTTATATCGAAGATGCTTCTATTGCAGCTGCTTACATGCATCTCCAAGCAGCAGCCCTTGGCATTGGTTCGTGCTGGGTGCAGGTACGCGGCCGATTCAGTGCTGATGATGAGCCGTCGGAAGATGTTGTTCGAAATATACTTAACATCCCTCATGATCAGTGTGTGCTTTGCGTGATGACATTCGGCTATCCTGCCGAGACTCGTAAACCTGCCGACCCAGCCAAACTCAAATGGGAGAAGGTGCATATTGAATCATGGCGCTATGATGATGCAGAGTGAAGCAAAGCCAACCGGAATAGTCCTCGTTGGTGCCGGAAATGTGGCATCACATCTTGCCAAGACCCTTGCTCCACATCTTTCGGGTATTTATAGTCGTAATACTGTGCATGCCAAAGCGTTGGCAGAGGATGTCGGCGTTGTCGAAAGTGGCGATTTGGCTCAAGTTGGAAATACATCTCCGAAGATAATCATAGTAAGTGTTGCCGATAAAGCCGTTGCTGATGTCGCTGCTGCAATTGGTACTCTTGCCGGGAAACCATTGATAGTTCATACCTCCGGCACAATTGGCATGGAGATGCTTTCACAGGTAAGCGAACGAGTGGGTGTCCTATATCCGTTGCAGACATTTTCAGCCGGAACACCTGTGAATATGGCAGAAGTGCCGTTTTTTACAGAAACTGCTTTTGTAAAAGACCATGACATAGTAGATGCGGTGGCTCGTTTGATTTCGCAACACGTCTATCATGCAGATGCATCTCATCGTCGAGTACTTCATATCGCAGGAGTGTTTACTTCAAACTTTACAAACATACTCCTAGAGAGTACACAAGAAGTTCTTGCAGAAGGCGGTTACGGCTTAGAGGTCGTAAAACCACTAATCGAAGCAACTGTCGCAAAGGCGTTTGCAGTCGGTCCACACGCAGCACAGACCGGCCCCGCCCGACGTGGAGATTTTGAAGTAATTAATCGTCAGGAAGCAGCTTTGCCCGATCATTTACGCGAAGTATATAATACGTTAACCAATCTGATATTACGTTCACACGGGCTTTCGCGCCCATAATAAATAATACTCATGAGCAGAATTAACTACGATTTGAGTAAGATTAAAGCCATTGCATTTGATGTCGATGGAGTGCTTTCTCCAGCCACCGTGCCAATGTCGGCCGAAGGAGTGCCGATGCGTATGGCTAACCTTAAAGACGGATATGCAATGCAACTGGCTGTAAAAGCCGGTATTAAAATAGCTATTATAACCGGTGCAAATGTACAGTCGATCACTGGTCGATTCTCGATAATTGGTGTTAAGGATATTTATATGGGCGTTTCAGACAAATTGCCTGTTTTTGAACGATGGCTTGCTGAAAACGATCTAAAACCCGAAGAAGTGGCGTATGCCGGAGATGATATACCTGATATGCCCGTACTACGTGCTTGTGGATTGCCAGTAGCTCCCCGAGACGGCGCTAGTGAAGTGAAAGCAATAGCTAAATTTGTAACACGTGCTGATGGCGGTTATGGCGTGGCGCGCGAAATCCTTGAAGAGGTGATGCGTGCGCAAGGTTTATGGCTTGATAAGAGCAATGCTTACGCTTGGTAAAATTCGAGTATGAGTAATGTATATAATCCCGAGGTCTGCAAGGCTGCATCATCTCGGATGCTTCCACCATATCCTTCGGCAGAATATAAACGTGTAAAAGTACTTTTAGCTTCAAATTCGCCGCGACGTCGTGAATTGCTCGGAATGATAGTTCCAACGTTTGAAATTGCGCCCTCGCGTGAAATCGATGAGACTTACCCTTCAACTCTTTCAGCAGTCGAGGTGCCAGCTTATCTTTCCAAGCTCAAGGCATCGGCTTATGCCGAAGATTTGGGTGATGATGAAATAATAATTACCGCCGACACAGTAGTTGTGCATGACGGTAATATATTAGGTAAGCCAAAAGATGATGCAATGGCTATTGAAATGCTTCGCTCCTTGTCAGGTAAGCAGCATACCGTGATTACGGGTGTTACGTTAACCTCCAAAATGGGTCGCCAAAGCGATACATTCACAGAGACTACTCGCGTTACATTTTCCGAGATGACAGAAACCGAAATCGCAGAATACGTGCGAATCTTTCGTCCGCTAGATAAAGCCGGAGCGTATGGCATTCAAGAATGGGTGGGCGCTGCAGGCATCAGTGGCATCGATGGTTGTTTTTATAACGTGATGGGCTTGCCGCTCCACACCCTTTATACTCATTTGCGTTCGTTTTTTGCTAAGGCTTGAGAGAGTCGACGACGCACAGGTGTATCGTAGTATCTCATTGCAGTCCACGCGAGTATGATTATACCGAAGAAAATGGGTATGCAGTAGTACCATACTTGGTCGAATGTGTAGCCGTTGGTCCATAGCCATGCATAGAATAGATACATTATCGGATAGTGTATAATGTATATAGGGTATGAAATCTGCCCCACGAAGTCGCAAGTAGCAGTTGTGGCGCGGTCGGTTGTAGTACCGCAAGCACCTATGTAAACTACCAAGGGAAATACGAATAATGTGCAAAGAATGTCATAGACGGCATTTGCAAGAGATACTTCCGATCCGATATAAGGGCAAGCAAAAATACAAGTTAAAATTGCGGTACAAATCCAAAAAGAGCCTCGTATTTTGCGGGGCTTAAATATTCTTTGAAGAAGTAAGCCGGCTGAAAATGAGAATGAAAGTCGGCAAAAACCTGCGAACAAACCGAAGTTGCCTGCGCTCCATCCAAATCCAATGCTATAGCCTCCTGAGATGTTTTCGAAGGCACAGACTGTAAGAGCAATAGCAGATAGTATTACAACTAATTTCATCCATTTTGTAGATAGTCGGTGTAAGAAAAGTCCGTAGAAAAAGCTACCGATATACTCAAAGAATAACGACCAACTTGGGCCGACGAGAGGAAACATTTCGCCATTGCCGCGAATCTCTGCTCTATAGCCAGGGAGGACCGGTATGAGGCATAGGCCAAGAATCGTGGAGATGAGAATTGATGTAAAATTGACTGAAGTACCATCCCATTGCACACATCCTTGAATGACAAATGCAACGACGCCTAATAAAACGCTTATAACCAACATTGGATGGAGACGGATGATGCGGCGAATGAAGAATTGTTTAAACGACATGTTGCCACTGTTCAGACGATTGTTATATGCATATCCGAGAACAAATCCCGATAAAACAAAGAAGAAATCGACTGCAAGGTATCCGTGATTCATCATTTGGTCGACCGGTGATGTGGCAAAGCCTTCGCCGAAATGATATAGAATAACCAAAATAGCAGCTACTCCGCGAAGTCCGTCGAGAAGCTCGTAGCGTGGTTTGTTGATAGTGTTTTCCATTGGTTAAAAAAATGCGGCACTGCATGTTAATCCAAACAGTGCCGCATCTGCAAGCTGATATAGAAGTAATATTATTATTTCAATTAATTCTGGTGCTCGTACTTGAGAGTCATCGAGGGCTGGTCGCATACTTCAGTAGGACCGAAGTACTGGATAGGACCTGGGTAGATGTAGCAAGTGTTGTGAGCCCAGTTGTCGCGCTGAGAAGCGAACTTCTGGAAGGGAGCACCATCGAGGCGTACAAGAGCCTTTTGGATTACGGGTTTGTCTTCTGCGTTACGACGTTCGATGTTCATCATCATAGTGATAGGAATACCACCGGGAATCCATTGAACTGCAGGTTTAACGAGGTTGCGGATAGAAGACATATAACCGGTTACGCCGGCGTTGATAAGCGCTGAAGCGTTGAAACCGAGAGAGTAGCAGTAGTCAGCATCGAAGTTCGAGGGATCTGCGCAACGGCCTTCGTATCCGAAGAAGTGGTGGAGGGGTGAGAATTTGCCCTTCGCAGCTTTGAATTCCTCAGAACCAGCGAGTTTGGCAGCAACCATACCGCTGAGGAGCTTTTCAGTTTCGATGAGTGATACCTGTACGTTGCCGTGGGGGTCGCGGTCGAGCATAAGCTGACGAGCAACACCTTCGGGAAGACCCTTGAGAGATGCAACGTTTTCAGCAGAGAGGTTCTTGTAGATGAAGGCGGTGAGTTCTTCAGCGTTCATGCCTGCAACTGTAGCCTGGTTTGCACCGAGGAGTTCGTTGAGTTCAGCGATGAGACGCTTGAATTCGGGGATGAATTCGATAAGACCTTCGGGGATGAGGATAGTACCGAAGTTGTTGCCTTCAGCAGCACGAGCGGTAACGATACCTGCGATGTAGGTAACGATATCGTCGAGGCTCATATTGCGTTCTTCGATTTCTTCAGAGATGAGGCAGATGTTAGGCTGAGTCTGAAGAGCACATTCGAGAGCGATGTGGCTAGCAGAACGACCCATCAATTTAATGAAGTGCCAGTATTTTTTAGCTGAGTTACAGTCGCGCTGGATGTTGCCGATTACTTCAGAGTAAACCTTTGTTGCAGTATCGAAACCGAACGATGTTTCGATAACGTTGTTCTTGAGGTCGCCATCGATAGTCTTGGGACAACCGATAACCTGGATGCCGGTGTTCTTAGCTTTGTAGTATTCAGCGAGGATTGCGGCATTGGTGTTAGAGTCGTCGCCACCAATGATAACGAGAGCGTTGATGCCGAGTTCTTTGATGATTTCAAGACCTTTGTCGAACTGTTCAACTTTTTCAAGTTTAGTACGACCAGAACCGATGATGTCGAAGCCGCCAGTGTTGCGGTATTCATCGATGATAGGAGCGGTGAGTTCGATGTATTTGTGGTCAACGAGACCGCCGGGACCCATGAGGAAGCCGAAGAGGCGGCTATCGCGATGGATTTTCTTGATGCCGTCGAAAAGACCGCAGATTACATTGTGGCCGCCGGGAGCCTGGCCACCAGAAAGGATTACACCAACGTTAACGGGCTTGCCCTGAACAGGAGTGGCGTTCTTTTCAAAACGGATTTCGGGAAGACCATAGGTGTTGGGGAAAAGGTTACGGATTGCATCCTGGTCAGCAACTGATTCAGTAGGACGACCTTCAACCACTTTAACGGGACCTGTGAGGGCTATCGGCAGCTTGGGTTGATAGGCTGCACGGGCTTTTTGTAAAGCGCTTTTTTTCATCTTTATTGAGAGTGTCTAATAGGTTTTCTTTTAATTACGCAAATGTACGCAAAAAATACGATATATGTAGTGTTTAAATGTGAATAAGTGTTTACGAGGCTACTATTATCAACAAGTTTGACTTATTCGCCTACAATTATCGCAGAAAGATTGTCAGGATCGAGCCATTTTGTAGCCATTTCGGCAATTTTGTCAGATGAGAGTGCCGATATAGCACGTTGCTGTGCTGCAAAATAGTCGTCGGGAGTGCCCACGAGGATTTGTGTAGAGTAGTAGCCCATAATAGCCGTTGGCGTATCGAGAATTTCGGCAAGCGATGTGGTAGCAAATAGTTTTAGTCGCTCGAGTTCTTTGCCAGCGGGCGGATTTACTGCGAGGTTGACGAGTTCGTTTCGTATCTCATCAAGCACGAGTTTACTATACGATTTATCGCATTGAGCGCCGATTTTGACGTACGCCCCTTCTTGACTGCCTAATAGAGCAGAAGAAATGCCATATGTCAATCCCTTCTCTTCACGTATATTTGTCATTAATCGGCTTCCGAAATATCCTCCGAGAGCCATTACAGTAAGGCGTAGGTCGATGTAGTCGGGATGGCTGCGGTCGATGGCAGGCATGCCGGCTGCAATGGCACTTTGGTATGTGTGTTCAAAGTCAACTACCTTTGTGAATGGCTTTGAAGGATGTGTATATGGCTTAATGTCAATGTTGTAACCATCGCTTAGAGAGGGGAGCGCTCCAAGCGTTCGGCGAACGTCATCGATAAGACTATCGGATAATAGTCCTGATAAAAAAGCGTGTGCGCGATGTGGACAGATAAGTTGTCGATGTAGTGCTGCTGCATCGGCAGGTGTGAAATTTTCGATTGGATCGGCAACGATAGGCTGAGTGAGTGGATGAGAGCTTCCGTTCATTGCCAATTCAAATTCTTCGTTGGCAATAAATGATGAATCGCTTCTCATCGTAGCTATCTGTGATTTTTGAGCTAGACAAGTAGCTTGTAATTGTCGTTCGGGAAACTCGGGCGACGATAGAAAGTCGAGCATCACCGGTAGAACGTCGTTTACACGGTGATTTAGCATCGAAATATTAAAAGATGTAAAGTGGCTGTGAGCCGAAGCCCCCGGACGTACACCATTAAAGTCTAAAATATCGGCTAATTTTTCGTGCGGATAGTGCAGAGATGCATCGGTGCACGATGCCAAAGCCAATCGCGGTGTGAGTTGGTTGCCAATTTCGGCAATGCCTCCGGCGAAAAGTAGCGACAATCGGCATACTGGTTGATGTCCAGCACTGAGGTAGTGCAAGGTGATGCCGTTTGGAAGTACTTCGACGTGTTGGCTCGGCATTGTTAACGGCGGAAACTGCTTAACTGCCGGTACTATGCTACGATTCATAGGCTATTGAGATAGTTGGTAGCTTCTTCAAGGTCTGCCGGAGTGTCGATGCCGAAGTTTGCTTCTTCGGTAAGCGCCATCCTGATGCTATAACCTGCTTGAAGCCAACGGAGTTGCTCGAGCGATTCGGCAATTTCTAGCGAACTTTGAGGCAGAGTGCAGATTTGTTCGAGTGTAGCGGCACGATATGCGTATAGGCCGACGTGAGAGAAATACTTGGCTTTTTCGAGCCAGCGTTTCCAGTCGACGCTACGTACGTAGGGAATAATCGAGCGGGAGAAGTAAAGAGCATTGCCATTGTCAGCAATGGTTACTTTGACTAAATTTGGATCGAAAAGAGCATCGAAACCGCGATTTGGATCGAATGGACGTGCAAGCGACGCTATTTCAACAGAAGCGTCGTCGAAGCATCGTTGGAGTGATTCGATTTGTGATGCGGCGATAAATGGCTCGTCGCCTTGGATATTGATAATAACATCGGCGTCGCTACCAAGTTTGTGATATGCTTCAAGACAACGGTCGGTGCCGCTACGGTGCTGGTCAGATGTCATCACAACATTTCCACCGAATGCTTTAACCGCTTCTTCGATTCGTGCGTCGTCGGTAGCGACTGCAACCTCAGGGAGAATTGCGGCTACGCGTTCGTAAACGTGTTGAATCATCGGTTTGTCGCCAAGCATAGCGAGTGGTTTGCCGGGAAAGCGAGTCGATGCATATCGTGCTGGAATGATGCCTATAAATTTCATAGTTTTATTGTAAGTCGGTTATTTCGGTTACATAGAGCTGAGCATTTTCGTATCGTTGGATTTTTACGAGACGATTGGCAGCGATAAATTCGCCGGTGGAAACAGCATCAAATGTGGTTGAGTTTATTTCGATTTTGCCCGCCGGTCGGAGGACGGTTGTTGTGCGAGCTGTCTGGCCAACGAATTGTGCCGGCGACATATCAACTCCAACGAAGCCATCATCAACGTTTAGGGTTGTCATCAGTTCGGTATGTCGGCGGAAAGACTTCGGCCCTCGCGATGAGGTGAGGTACAATGCGAGGATTATAGCAGCGAGTGTACCAGAGCCTACGATGCACAGCGATTTGCCTATGGCGCTGATTCCAAAATTGCTGTCGCCTGTAGTGTAAGCACCTATAAGCGATGCGCCCAAGGCAATTATGCCGCAGATGCCACAAATGCCAAAGCCGGGTATGACAAATACCTCTAGCGCAATGAGAATGATGCCACCGATAAGGCAGAGAAGTGCCCAAGAGGGTATTAATCCGGTGATAAGGACTGGTAGAAAGTATAGTATTGATGCCACGACAGCAACTGCCGCAGCAAATCCTAGTCCGGGAGTGTGCATCTCCATATAAATACCACCGATGATGAGCATAACGAGTACGGCTCGAACAGCGGCGTTGCTTAGAAATCCGAGTATATCATCGGAAACAGTACTTTCGTAATATATGACAAGTGAGTCATCGCGATTGAGTTGGGAGATGATATCTGTTACGTTTGTAGCGATGCCATCGGCATATCCACACTCGATTGCTTGATGGCAAGTGAGCGAAAGAGATGTGGTTGGGTTGACCATAGATGCTGCAATATTCGGGTCGCGTCGCCATGCGGTGCTATCACCTTGTTTTATACGTCCGTGGCCTTCAGCAGTAGCGCGCATAATGGTGCTCATATACGACTGATATTTTTCCGGCATTGGTTCGCCTACACCATTCACTACAGTTGCCGCCCCCATACTAGCTCCTGGTGCCATATATACGCTATCGCAAGCAAGAGCAATTAGCGCTCCAGCCGATGCAGCGTTAACATCCACGAAAGCGACAGTTGGTATGTCGATGCGAATCAGTGCCGTGCGGATGGAGTCGGCAGCATCAATCGCACCTCCGTAGGTATTTAGTTTCAGCACAAGTAAATCTGCATTTGCCTCGTGTGCCTGCTTGATACCGGTATTGAAGTGGTGTAGGGCACTATTATCGATTTCTGATTCGATAGGAATTACAAAAATAGTGGAAGTCTGTGCAAAAGCGTTGCTTGCAAGGATGAGTAGCAACGATAAAAGCAGAAGTCGTAAGGAGGCTTTCATATTTGTTTCGACTTTTTGAAGTAAGACGGCAAGAGAGAGCATCCGGCAACCAAATATATGTAGTAGCTGAAAATTCGCCAAATAAGAGCTATGATGGCTGCAATGCCGAGATTGCCGATAATATCGCCGTAGTAGTTTGTGAAAAGCCACTCGCTGATGCCGCTTCCTCCGGGTGTTGGGCTGACCATAAGCACGACCCACACGACAAATTGACGAGCAAAGACAAGTAAGCCCGAGGAGCCGGGTACGAATGCCCAAAATAGTGCATTGACAACAAAGTATCGCGAAAACCACGATAATACGGTTGACCCCATCACTCGAGCCCACCACGAAAGGGGGCGACCTTTCACCCACTCAGCCGTAGCTTCCATGTTGTTGGCAGTCGATTCAATTTTTGCTGCAAAACGGCTGATTTTGCGTATTCGAGCCAAGCGCAATAGTAGGTTCTTGGTAGCTGTAGGTTTGCCGATTATAGCGAAGTATAGTATCATGGTCCAAATGCAGATGCCTGCATATACGAACCAGAATACTAATTTAATACCGCCTAATAGCATTTCAGAGGCACTCGTTTCGAGAGCTGCGTTGCCAAAAATGTCGTCGATTGGTAGTAGTAGCACTATTATCGGACAAAAGACTACGAAGAAAAGTTCGTCAAGAAATAAGGTGGTGAGTGTCAGTGTAGTTGCCCGTCCTAGCTTGATGCCCTCTCGGTTGAGATAAAAGATTGCGAGAGCTGAGCCTCCGACTACAGATGGGGTTATTGCAGACGTGAAGGCGCACATGATATCGGTACGGATGGCTCGATACCACGTGAGATCGCCATCGGCCATTGTATGAAAGCGCCACGCCAATCCGAAATCGCGTCCAACGACAAAAAGCGCCGCTAGAGCAAGCCCGATAATGGTGTGGGTATCAAATGTAATCTGTTGTAGAGTTGTCGGGTCGACATCTTTGTGGAAGAGCCAAACTCCCACGCTGATGCCAATAATGAGCGGAAGAACCGTTCGTTTGAGTGATTGCGACAACTCGTGTGCCATAACTTATTGTGCTTGAATGTGCTCAAACATGGTTTTGAGAGCTGTTACTGGGTCCTCGAGTTCAAATACAAAAGAGCCTCCGCAGATACCGGAAAAACCATCAGCTAAGATTTCATCTATAGTTTCTGTGGAGAGAAGGGTATTAGGTCGATAAGCTACTACAGGAATGACGCATCCAGCAGAGCGAACGTCTGCGATGAGTTGGCGAGCATCAGCAAAATCGGGCGTAAGGCTCACGTAGTCGATATCGGCGCGGCTGAGAGTCATAGCAGAGTCGGCCGCAGCGATAGTGGCACCGATGATTGCCTCAGCACCAAGGTCGCGACGTACTTCGATAGGTGATTTTCCGCCGAGTGATAGGTGTACGCCGTGTAGACCAAACTTTTGAGCCGCATCGATATCGTCGTCGATGGTGAGTATAGTGCCTTTTTCTCGGCAAATATCTACAACCTCGTTAACTTTGTCGTCGTTTGCAGCAGATGCACTCAAGTGCAACCACTGAGCGCCGGCTTCGATTGCCATTTGAGCCATCTCAGCTAGAGAATACTTAGAGCCGGGTGTTATGATAATTTGTAACATATAGTCGTGGAATGATTTCTTGCAAATATAGTGAAAAACTTTAACGCGTAGTGTTTTCCTGCTCAAGTATTTTGTGCAGAATAGCTGTAAATTGGTAGTTCTTTAGCCCCCATTTTGGAGCAATGAGCAAGTCAGCTGGAGCTTGTGCCACAAACCGGTCGATGGC
The DNA here is from genome assembly GCA_964651295.1 of uncultured Bacteroides sp. Lineage (GTDB taxonomy): Bacteria > Bacteroidota > Bacteroidia > Bacteroidales > Muribaculaceae > CAG-873. Next base: position 11,374 of record CAZYYV010000030.1, on the reverse strand, counting down.
AATATCGCTACGTACGTGTTTTATTAAGCGAGCGCAAAGATGTGCGTAATCGTCGGGGAAAAAGAGTTTTAAATCTTCGATTGCACCATCGGTGTACATCTTGGCTAGCGGAGTGCCTTTGAGAATCTGCAGTTGATGAAATTTGACGCAGTCGACCGGCAATTCGCTGATTTGATGAGTGGTGTCGAGCATCATTTCTTCCGTCTCGCCTGGTAATCCTAGGATGAGATGCACGCCTACAGAGAAGCCGGCAGCTGCTGTGCGTCGTATGGCATCTGCTGCAACTGCAGCCGAGTGTCCGCGGTTTATGCGAGAGAGTGTAACGTCGTGCATACTTTCTACACCGAACTCGATAAAGATTTGTTTGCCGCTATTGCGTTGTAATTCTGTAAGTTTTTTGAGTAAAATATCGGGTAGACAGTCGGGTCGAGTACCGATAACAATTCCAACGGTTTCGTTATCGGCGATAGCTTGCGAGTATGCGGCAAGCAAGATGTCGTGCTTGGCGTAAGTGCCGGTATATGATTGAAAATACGCCAAATAGCGCATTTCAGGATATTTGCGTGCAAAGAATGCTTTGCCTCGGCGTAGTTGCTCGTCTACGGCAAGCCCGGCTTTGTCTGCATCAGGACTGAAAGCGGCATTGTTGCAATATATACAACCTCCACGCCCGATTGTTCCATCGCGGTTAGGGCAACCGAGCGACAAGTCGATTGAAATCTTCTGAATTTTGCCGCTGAAATGCGTCTTCAGAAAGTCGGAATATTCTCTATACCAAGGATTCACGATAGTTGATATGCTTTAGCTTGCATTATGGCATCGAGTATAGTCATTGCAGTCATAGCTTCAACGATGGGCAAAGCGCGAGGTACTACACAAGCATCGTGTCGTCCGTGTACTTTGAGTGTCGTAGCTTCTCCTTTGTCGTTAATAGTGTCGAGTGGACGAGCAAGTGTGGCTACTGGTTTGAAAGCAACGCGAAAAACGATATCTTCGCCGTTGCTGATTCCTCCTTGAATACCGCCGGAGTGGTTTGTGCGCATGCGGATACGCCTTTCAGAACTATCGTAATAAGGCGTGTCGACTTGTTCTGATCCACGAGCGTGAGCTGCCTCAAATCCGTCGCCGTATTCAAATCCTTTTGCTGCGTTGATGCTCATCATTGCCGATGCGAGCATTGCTTGCAATTTGCCGAATATAGGTTGACCGATACCTGCGTTCAGCCCTTTGACGCGGCACTCAATAATGCCTCCAACACTATCGTTCTCAGATTTTGCTTTTAATATTTCATTTTGAAAGAGGGCCGGATTGGATGTCTTACCAATGCTTACAATTCTACTTTCGATACTTACGCCATAATGGAGAAGAACGAGAGACGCTAAAGCTCCACCGACAACTCTTACTGCAGTTTCGCGAGCCGATGCCCGCCCGCCTCCGCGATAATCGCGAAAGCCATATTTGGCGTCGTATGTGTAGTCGGCGTGATTTGGACGGTAATTGTTGCGTACATTGTCGTAGTCGTGGCTACGCGCATCGTTATTTTCAATAATAAAACCGATAGGCGTACCGGTGGTTTTACCTTCGAATATTCCGGAAAGAAATCGCACTTCGTCGGTCTCTTTACGAGCGGTTGTTAGAGCAGATTGCCCCGGACGACGGCGATCGAGTTGTTTGCGTATGAAATCATAGTCAACGACGATGCCTGAGGGCATGCCATCGACTACGCCTCCTATAGCCGGGCCGTGACTCTCGCCGAAGTCGGTGAGACGAAAAAGTGTGCCGAAAGTATTCATGATTTAACGATGTCGGTAACTGTAGCGCCTACAAAATCGATAAGGCTTTTAGGTGATATTTCAAGCTGGAGCCCACGTACGCCGGCGCTTACATATATTATGTCGAAGTCTAGTGCGGTGCGATGGAAGAACGTAGGGTAGGGCTTTTTCATTCCTACGGGAGAACAGCCACCACGGATATATCCGGTGAGAGGTAGCAATTCTTTCATTGCTATCATTTCCGCTTTTTTATCGCCAGCAGCTGCGGCTGCTTTCTTGAGGTCGACTTCGCAATTGCCAGGAACAACGCACACGAAAAGACCGGTACGTTCGCCGCGAAGTACGAGAGTCTTGAATACACAGTTGATGTCCTCGCCAAGTTGGTCGGCAACGTGCTGCGCAGCTAGGTCGTTTTCGTCGACGATGTATTCTCGAGTAGCAAAATCAATGCCGGCGGCTTCGAGGAGTCGCACGGCATTGGTTTTGGTATGTTTTGTTTTTGCCATTAATCTTCAGAGTGAAGCATAATGAAGCGTTCGGCGTCAAGACCGGCACGACATCCCATTCCGGCAGCCGAAACAGCTTGCTGATAAACGGGGTCGGCAACGTCGCCGGCAGCAAATACACCGGGAACGTTGGTTACTGATGACGCACCGACTGTCTTGATATAGCCACCTTCATCGAGTTCAATATATTTTTCAAATACTTTGGTATTTGGCTTGTGGCCGATAGCGAGGAAAAATCCGTCGACTTTGATGTCGAATTCTTTTTCTTCGGGTTCGCCTTTGTGGCTAACGAGGTGAGCTCCTTCGAGTCCGTCTTCACCGAAGAGAGAGAGAGTATTGGTGTTGAATAGAACTTCAATTTTCTCGTTCTTCATTACGCGTTCTTGCATTACTTTAGAAGCGCGTAGATAGTCTTTGCGGACAATCATATATACTTTCGAAGCGAGGTTGGCGAGGTAGAGAGCTTCTTCGCAGGCTGTATCGCCGCCACCTACTACAGCAACGGGTCGTTTGCGGTAGAAGAAACCATCGCAAGTAGCACAGGCTGAAACGCCGAGCCCGAGGTACTTTTGTTCGTCGGGTAAGCCGAGGTAACGAGCAGAAGCTCCGGTGGCGATAATTACGGTATCGGCTGTAATAGTATGGTCGCCGCTATTGATAGTGGCAACAAACGGACGTTTGCTGAGGTCGATGTCGGTTACTTCGCCGGAGATGGTCTGAAGGCCAAAGCGGAGTGCTTGAGCGCGGAATTCTTCCATCATCTGAGGTCCCTGAATACCTTCGGGGTAGCCGGGGAAGTTTTCGATTTCTGTGGTAGTGATGAGCTGACCGCCTTTCTGACGGCCGTCGACCATTATTGGGTTGAGGTTAGCTCGTGATGTATATATCCCTGCGGTGTATCCGGCAGGACCTGAGCCTATGATAAGGCATTTGGTTTTTAATTCGCTCATATCTTGATGTTTAATTGTTATCTAAGGTCAATAATATCGATGTCGGGATATTTCTTGGCATCGAAGGTAAATGTAGTGGCAGATTTTGCTTTACCACTATTTATAGCATCGATTTTTACATCGATTTTCGACCCATCGCCAAACTCTATTAAGAGAGTCGAAGGCCAGTCGTTATAGCTAAATCCGATTATAAAGCGTTCAAAACCGAGATCTTTATTACGCGGAACAAGTTCGACACGATTGTCTTTGAGGCGGCGAGCGGTGTAGAAATCTTGATGTGCAGTGAGAATTGCAAATGGGTTCGATGCCATTACTTCGGCAGCGGTAGGCTCGGTTACGTTTACTTCTTTCGAAGCTTCGAAGAGAGTCCACTGTGTTTTGCCATCATACCATACTTTTAAGCCGTTGGTAGTCATTACATACTTGTTTCCGGCAAGAATCACCGATCCGGCTGCAATACCGTTCTCGCTATTTAGCGTAAAAACAGCTTCGACAGAGGGCGATGCTTGTATCTTTGTGCGAAGGTCGGCAAGAAGCGAGCCGGCCGTTGGTGTCGCGGCTACAGCTGAGATGCTGGCGACAACGATACTTAGTAATAGTATGAGTAATTTGCGCATTGTATTTATAAACGAGTGAGGAGGAATGTTGGTTCTATTCAAAAAGTCGCTGAACTTCGTCGGGAGTCATGAGTACATCGCGCGGTTTTGCGCCCCTTGCAGGGCCAACGATGCCCATTTGCTGCATTTGGTCCATAAATCGGCCGGCTTTGTTGAAGCCTATTTCGAAATTACGCTGCAGGCTTGTAATCGATGCTTGCGACTGATTTGCTATAAATAAGGCACAACGCTTGAATTCTTCAGTAACATTGCCAATATCGCCAGAAGGTACTTCGCCACCATCTTCGGTAGGCGGTTCTGGTAATTCATAGCAAGAAACAAATCCGGGTTGATTGCCAATATAGTCGCAAACAGCCTCGACTTCGGGAGTGTCGATGAAGGCACACTGTACGCGTTCGACAACTCCGTTGGTCATAATAAGCATATCGCCACGCCCGATAAGTCGCTGTGCACCTGGACGGTCAAGAATAGTTTTGCTATCAACGCCTTGTGTTACCTTAAACGCGATACGAGCGGTAAAGTTGGCTTTGATAGGACCGGTGATGATGTCGGTCGAAGGACGCTGAGTGGCAATAATCATGTGAATACCTACGGCACGAGCTTTTTGGGCAATACGGCAGATAGGATGTGCAACGTCTTTGCCGGCAACCATCACAAGGTCGGCATATTCGTCGACGATAACCACGATGTATGGCAAGAATTTATGACCATTTTCGGGGTTTAGCTGACGCTGAATAAATCGTTCGTTGTATTCCTTGATATTACGAACTCGGGCGTCTTGGAGTAGTTTGTAGCGGTCGTCCATCTCAACGCAAAGCGAGTTGAGTGTATCAATAACCTTCTTGGGGTCGGTGATAACAGCCTTTTCTTCGTCGGGTAGTTTGGCGAGATACTGCTTGTTGATAGTCTCAAAAAGTGAGAATTCAACTGTTTTCGGGTCGACGAGCACGAATTTTAGTTCATCGGGGTGCTTCGAGTAGAGTAGAGATGTAATGATGCAGTTGAGACCAACCGATTTACCTTGACCTGTCGCACCAGCAACGAGGAGGTGAGGCATCTTGGCTAGGTCTGCCATGTAGATATCATTCGAGATGGTCGAACCAAGTGCCATTGGTAACGCCATGTTGTTGTTAACAAATGTGTTAGATTCGAGAATCGAACGCATAGATACAATCTGCGGTTTGCGGTTAGGCACTTCAATACCAACAGTACCTTTGCCCGGTATTGGGGCAATGATACGGATGCCAAGCGCTGAAAGACTCATGGCAATATCGTCCTCAAGGCTCTTGATTTTTGCAATTCGAGTGCCTTGAGCAGGAACGATTTCATATAGAGTAACAGTCGGGCCAATGGTGGCTTCGATGCGCTGAATTTCAATATTGTAGCTACGAAGAGCATCAACGATTAATTTTTTGTTGGCTTGTTGCTCTGCTTCGTTAATTTCTACTACATTCGAACGCTCGATAAGTAAGTCGGTCGATGGGAATTGATAGTTGGAGTGCGATGCACGGACATCGTAAAGTTGATCAATACCAATATGATCGCCGTGCTTGATTGTGCCAGAGCCTTCTTCGGGTTGCTTTGTAACGATGATAAGTTCAGGCTCACCGGGTTCATTGTCAAGAGTCTTTTCAACAGTGGCGACTTCTGGTTGCTTTTTATTTTCGCGATTTTGCTCTTCTTGGTCGAGATGATCGTCGTTGTCGTCCGAAACTTCGAACGCATCGAGTTCAGCCTTGGGTAGATATCGTTCGTGAGCTTCTGGAATGTCATCTACCCCTGGCGATACGGCGTATGCGATATCGGCATTGTCATCGTTTTCGATAACATCGTTGCTATCGTCTTCCGGGTCGAGATCGTCGTTTGATTCAAGGGAATCGAGTGCTGTAGTATCGCTTTCAGATACTTCATTATCAATAGTTTCGTCAACCACAACTGGCTTACGGCGCATTACCTTGCCGAGCAAGCTAAAGAATCGCTTCAGCGGATTTAGGTAAATAGCTATAAGAAACGAAAAAAGAAGAACAGATACACCGTATGCACCGATAGCGTCAGAATATTGGTAGATAATACGGTTGATATAATATCCGTGTTCGCCACCTAGGTGGAAGAGACTATCGCGGTTGTAGCTAATCAAGCCGGCTATAATCGATATAGCGCATGTTGAGAAAAGGCAACGGAAGGTGAATGAGAAAAATTTGACCGAGAAAACTCGAATCACTACCATACCAATAATAAAGCAATATATAGCGAGTACAAAGGACCCAATACCGAAAGTATGCACCAAAAGAAATTCGCTTATTTTTGCTCCGATAATGCCGCCGAGGTTTTCGACTTTAGCACCCGACTCTACGATTTCCGATATCGAATGGCCATAAATTATGCTTTGGTCTGCTGCGTTGCTAAATAAAAATGAGATAGCAAACAGGCCCATAAACAAACCGACCATACACAAGAATATACCGAATGCCAAGTGGGTTCGGTAGTCCTTAAGAAACGATATGAAATTATACGAATCGTCGTTTTTGCGGCGTTTCGATGAGGCTCGACGCGGTGTTGAAGCCACTTGTTCAGTAGGCTGACGTTTAGTGCGTTGAGTTGATTGTTTCTTTGTCGCAACACGTTGATTCCGTTGTGTAACTTCACCGGTTTCAGTGTTGATATATTCTTCTGTTTCGGTATCGATTGAGCGCATAGCAAGAGTTGGCGTTGGAGAGGTGCTTTTAGAGAGATGAGAGCAACTCGATTTCTTTTAAAGGGTCGGCTGCACTGAATACTGCATTGCCGGCAACAACGACATCGGCACCGGCGGCTGCTACTTCCGGACCTGTAGTGATTGCATTGATGCCACCATCGATTTGAATGAGTGCCTTTGACCCCGATTCGTTAATAAGCTGCTTCAGTTCTTTGATTTTAGCGATTGTGCGTGGTATGAATTTCTGTCCGCCGAATCCCGGGTTGACACTCATCAGCAATACCATATCAACATTTTCGATAATATCTTGAAGAAGCATCACGGGAGTCGATGGATTGAGAGTAACGCCAGCTTTCATTCCGGCGTTATGTATGCCTTGGATTGTGCGGTGGAGGTGTGTACACGCTTCGTAGTGTACGTTCATCATCATTGCACCGCTATCGCGTACTGCACCGATATAGCGGTCGGGGTCTACTATCATCAAATGCACGTCGAGTGGCTTCTCTGCTATCTTGCTGATTGATTTGATAACCGGAAAACCAAACGAAATATTTGGCACGAATACTCCATCCATTACGTCGCAATGAATCCAATCGGCTACGCTGCGATTGAGCATAGCAACTTCTTCACCCAATCGGGTGAAATCAGATGTGAGAATTGAGGGCGATACTATCATGCTTTCTTTTTCTTAAATGCGTTGTAAATGATATAGAGTACACAAAATCCGAACAAGCAGAGACCTCCCATTGTGAGATAGCTGTTATAGTACTCGACTGTTTCATAGAGACTATCGAGAGTTACGTGTTGTGCAAGCCACCAGCCGAGTGCGGCGAGGATGATATTCCACACCATCGCTCCGAGTGATGTGAAGAGACTGAATATCCAAATATTCATACGGGCAAGACCGGCAGGTATCGAAATGAGCTGACGCACAGCTGGGATAAGACGCCCGATAAAAGTTGAAATTGCTCCGTGTTTGTCGAAGTATCTCTCTGCATTTTCTACCTTTTCTTTGTCGATAAGACAAGCGTGGCCGAGGCGTGAATTCGCAAATGCGTAAACAATCGGACGACCAATCAGTAGTGAAAGTCCATAGTTGATAAGAGCACCTACGAGTGCGCCTGCGGTAGCTACCAATACGACCATAAATATATTCAAATCGCCTTTTTGCATCGCAAGATACGCAGCCGGTGGTACTACTACTTCTGATGGAAAGGGGATAAATGAACTTTCGATCACCATGAAGATGAAGACGAATAGATACGAAGCATTGTTAACAAACCAATCGAAGAACCATGTCGCGTTAAGATAGTCTGTCAATGCACAAGGGATTAGTAGGTCAATCATTAGTTAGTATTATTAATTATCCTACAAAATTACAAATAATTAATGTAGTCGCCAACTCTATTTTCATTTGTAATAAAAAATTCTTTGAAATGTGGAGTCGACATACAAAAAGAGGTCGAGCCAATGCCCGACCTCTTCTGCATATTGTTATATGGTAAATTAGATGCCGTAGTTAGCGAGTTCGGCAGCGTCGAAGTTTGCAATGAAATCGCAGTGACGAGCCACTTCCGACTGAACCATCTTGGTGTAAACGGTAGCTGTCTTGATGAAGCTTTCGTTTTTCTTAGCATCCTGAAGAAGGAGGTAAGCCATGATGATGTAACCCGACATTTCGACTAGGCGGCGTGCCATAAAGTCGAGAAGTTTGGGGTCGTTTGCTTCGGTAACCTTAGCAATTGCAGCGTTAAGTTTATCGTTGAGACCGTTGAGGGTCGCTGCGAGAGGTGCGATTGCTTCGGGATATTCGATAGCTGCATAGCTTTCGATGAGGCCGCGGTACGTACCGGTAGTTACGTGGCGGATTGCAGCTACTACTTGGAGCTGAGTTGTTCCTTCGTAGATAGATGTGATACGAGCGTCGCGGTAGATGCGTTCGCAAGCGTAATCTTTCATGAAGCCTGAGCCACCGTGGATCTGGATACAGTCGTATGCGTTCTGGTTGCAGTATTCGCTACCGAGACCTTTTGCGAGGGGTGTAAGGCCGTCGGCGAGCTTGCTATAGAACTTCATTTCGGCACGTTCGTCAGCTGTGAGCGAGCGTTCGCGAGCGATGTCTTCGTACACTTTGTACATATCGACAAAGCGAGAGCATTCGTAGAGGATGGTACGAGATGCATCGAGTTTAGCTTTCATCGTAGCGAGCATTTCTGATACTGCGGGGAATTCGATGATAGCTTTGCCGAACTGACGACGTTCGAGTGCGTACTGGTAAGCTTCGCGGTATGCGAGTTCGCTTACGCCGACGCTCTGAGCAGCGATACCGAGACGAGCACCGTTCATAAGAGCCATCACATACTTGATGAGGCCGAGACGACGGTTGCCGCAGAGTTCTGCAGGAGCATTTTTGTATACGAGTTCGCAAGTGGGTGAGCCTTTGATACCCATTTTGTTTTCGATACGACGAACGGTTACGCCACCGTTCTTTTTGTCGTAGATAAACATCGAAAGGCCACGGCCGTCTTTGGTGCCTTCTTCTGAACGTGCAAGTACAAGGTGGATGTCGCTATCGCCATTGGTAATGAAGCGCTTAACACCGTTAAGAACCCAAGTGCCGTCTTCTTTCTGTGTAGCCTTGAGCATTACCGACTGAAGGTCAGAGCCGGCGTCAGGTTCGGTAAGGTCCATCGACATTGTTTCGCCTTCGCAAATGCGAGGAATATATTTGGCACGCTGCTCATCGCTACCGAATTCGTAGAGAGTTTCGGCACAGTCTTGGAGACCCCAAAGGTTTTCAAAACCGGTGTCGGCACGGCTAACGATTTCAGCCGCCATGATGTAAGGGGTGATGGGGAAGTTGAGACCGCCGAAACGACGGGGCATTGCCATACCCATCAAACCAGCTTTACGGCAAAGGTCGAGGTTTTCAACGGTGCCATCGGCATAGTAAGCGTGGCCGTCGGCGCATGAAGCTCCTTGGTGGTCAACACCTTCGGCATTTTCGAAGATTTTGCCACCGCAGATATCGCCAACCACTTCAAGTACCTTGTCGTAGTTGTCCATAGCGTCCTCAAAGTTTGCGGGCGCGTAGTCGAATTTTTCTGCGTCGGTGTAGTTGCGTTCGCGCAGTTCGACAATCTTCTGCATCAACGGATGGTTGAGGTGATGCTTAAGATCGGAGTTGTCTGTATAGAAATTAGCCATTGTTGCTTACTTTGAGTTCTTTTTATAGTATTTGATAAGTTTGGGCACCACTTCTTCCATGTCGCCGGTGATAACATAGTCGGCAATAGTATTAATAGGTGCGTTGGGGTCGTTGTTGATCGAGATGATGATCGAGCTTTCTTGCATACCTGCAATGTGCTGAATCTGACCCGAGATACCGCAAGCGATGTAGAGCTTGGGACGTACGGTTACACCGGTCTGACCGATCTGACGGTCGTGTTCGATGAAGCCGGCGTCGACAGCTGCACGCGATGCGCCTACTTCGCCACCAAGGGTGTTCGCGAGGTCGAAAAGAAGTTGGAAGTTTTCTTTCGAACCTACACCGTAGCCACCGGCAACGATGATGGGAGAATTCTTGATGTTTACCTTCGATTTTTCGATGTGGCGGTCGATGATTTCAACAACGAAATCGGTGTCGCTTACATATTTTTTAGCATCGAGGTTTACAACAACGCCTTTATATTCGGGATCGCGTACTTCTTTTTTCATCACACCTTCGCGAACGGTTGCCATCTGGGGGCGACATTCGGGGTTGACGATGGTTGCAACGATATTGCCACCGAAAGCGGGACGAATTTGGTAGAGAAGATCGGTATATTCTTTGCCGGTCTTAACGTCTTTGTGGTCGCCGATTTCGAGAGCAGTACAGTCGGCGGTAAGGCCGCTGTGAAGGCAAGAGCTTACGCGGGGGCCGAGGTCGCGACCGATGCAAGTAGCGCCCATAAGGCATACCTGTGGTTTAATCTCGCGGAAGAGATTAATGAGGATTGCTGCGTGGGGATTTGAGGTATATGGGTAGAGACGGCTGTCTTCTACTTTATAAACGGTGTCGACACCGTAGGGGAATACTTGCGATTCGATGCCTTCGAGCTTGTCGCCGATTACGAGGGCTTCGAGTTTAACGCCAAGGCGGTCGGCAAGAACACGGCCTTTGGTGAGGAGCTCAAGGCTCACATCGGCTACACGGCCTTCGTCGTATTCGCAGTAGACTATGAGGTTATTCTGATCTGCCATAGTGGTAAATAATTGAAGCGGTGTTAACCGATTGTGTGGTTTGCAATGAGTTCTTTTACGAGTTCTTCAATCTGCTCGTCGTTGTTGTCGAGTCGACGGCTTTCTTTTGCAGTGAAGACTACGTTTTCGATTGATTTTACCTTTGTGGGAGAGCCTGCAAGACCGATCTGTTCGGGATCTGCTTCTACGTATGCGGCACTCCATTCAGCGATGTTGAGGTCGGGGTTAGCGGCAACGCGAGCTGCGGCAACTTCGTTGAGACCTGCAATTTCAGAGGACGATGCAGCGTATTTGTATTTCATCAATCGCTTAGCATTGCGGGGACGGCATTCTGCAGCCGAGCCGTTTACCGTAATAACGCATGGCATCGGAGCTACAACGGTTTCTACACCATGTTCGAGGCGACGTTTAACAGTAACTTTGCCGTCTTTTGCGTCGAGAATTTCTTCTGCGTATGTTACTTGGGGAAGACCAAGTTTTTCAGCAATCTGAGGACCTACCTGAGCAGTGTCACCGTCGATAGCCTGACGACCGCCGAGGATAAGGTCGCATTTGCCGTACTTCTTAACGGCCTGAGCGAGTGAATACGATG
>CAZYYV010000029.1:0-28638 GCA_964651295.1 uncultured Bacteroides sp. | reverse complement strand
CAACGACCCTCTGATTAACAGTCAGATGCTCTAACCGACTGAGCTATTGAAGCGTATTAGGTGCAATTAATAAACCCCTCCGGGCTTTTGCGCTGCAAATTTACGACTAATTTTAGAACTGTGCAACTATTCGAGCGATTTTTTTCAGAAATAAGATAAAAAAGTGCATTTTTTTAGATTCTCTCGCCGAAAATAGCTGTACCGACGCGCACAAGAGTCGCTCCAGCAGCAATTGCGATTGGATAGTCGTGACTCATACCCATTGATAGCATGTCGAAGTCAGTCAAATCGGGGCAAAGTTCGCTAGCCAGACGTTTGAGGTTTGCAATTGCATTGAAATCGTCGGCGATTCGGCCTTCGTCGTCGGTGTTCGAAGCCATCCCCATCAAACCACGTATTCGAGTAGCTTTCAGGGGCTCAAAAGCACGCGAACGGAAGAACTCGAGCAGTTCGTCGGGGTCGAACCCGAATTTAGTTTCTTCTTTAGCAACGTGTACTTGTAGCAGTACATCGGTAACGACACCAGCACGGAGCGACTCAGCATCGATTAACTCAAGCAGACGCACGGAGTCGACGCTCTCAAAAAGAGCAATTCGCCGCGAAGCGACAAGACGACGAACTTTATTAGTCTGCAGATGACCGATAAAATGCCAACGTATATCGTCGGGTAAAGCCTTAATCTTCTCGAGGACTTCGTTGAAGCGGCTTTCGCCAAATACACGCTGCCCGGCGGCATAAGCCTCGGCAATCGCATCGACAGGATGGAATTTACTAACCGCCACCAGCTCCACCCCCTCAGGGAGGGTGGAAGAAAAGCGGCGTATAGCGTTACCAATAGGAGTAGACATTATTCAACAACTTTCATCTTGTATACGTCCATAAGAGGTGTCTCGGTAATCTGGACGATTTCGTAGTCAGCCATAGTACCCTTCATACCTTCGGTGAAGTTGTCGAGAGCGTGACGGAAATTTCCAGCTTGAACGAGAATTTGCGAAATAGCGCGTTTTTCGACAGCGGACTTTTCGTCGATAGTAATAAAGGCCACTTTCACGAGATACCAACGGTCGCCGTTTTCGTCCCAGAAGATTTCGCTAATCTTAGTTGGCTTAATAGCCGAGATAGAGAATTCTCCGGAGATATAAGGACGCTGTTCTTCAGTGATTCGAGATTCAGCTTCGGTGAACGAGAGAGCATCAACGAGATATGGCTCTGTCACTTTCTTCGCAGCTCCGTTTTCTTGAATCTTATCGTAGCGGACTTTACATTCAAACCAATTTGCCATTTGAGTAGATAAAAATTAGTAGGGTTAGAAAAAAAGATAGCAACTGTCGGGATGTCGTTTACTTATCGAGTAGCTGATTCAAAATAGGAAATAGCTTCTCGGCATAGTACTTGAAACCGAGGTCGGTAAGGTGGATTCCATCGACAGTACCATCGTCTTCGACTCCGTCGAGGTTTATGGAGTCGACATAATATAAGTTATCGGGGTTTTCGGCTTTTAACTTGTCGTAATTACGGCGGAAAGCAGCGTTTTTTGCAGGCAAGTATTTGCCGAAGAAAGAGTCGTAACGAGCGTAGGGGTATATTGGTCCTTCAACCATGACGATAGGAACGTCGGGGCGAGCCTGACGGATGATATTAACGAAGTCGTAAGTTAGAGTGTCGCACATCATCTCGGTGCAGTTGGGGACCGGGTCGAGGAGGAATATGTCGACGTCGGGGATGGATGCAATGGCACGGGCCATGCAGAAATCCATTTTGCCTTCGCCGCTAAAGCCGAGGTTGACGACTTCGCAATTAAGACGTCGAGATAGGATGTTAGTGGAAGCCATGCCAGTACGCGAAGCACAACCACCTTGGAGGATGCTAGTACCGTAGGCAACGATGCGCTTTTTGCTGCTGATAAGGTCGGGATTGCCTTTCGTAATTGTAGCAGTAGAGTCAACTTTGATTTCAAAGTCGAGGACGCCGTCGTATAGAGGCAAATATACCATATACTCCGTCATTCGAGTAGTGTCGATGTTGCTCACGAATGTAGCTTCCAACATTTTTGTTTCCTTATCTTTTAGATATGGTCGGATAGTGTTGGCGTGGCGCCAAACAGAGTCGCCTTCGAATACGTATAGGTCTGCGCCTTTTAAGCCGGTGTCGGCCATGTGTACCATGTGGGTATTCCACAATAGGTGGTAACGAGTGCCTATGCGAGAAGAATTGGAGGCAAAGCGAATGGCAATGCCGGAAGAACATTCTTGACGGTTCCAAAGGTCGGGTCGGACGCTGTCTTTGAGTGAGATTGGAAGACGAGAATAATCTCGTTCGGTATTTTCGAAACCTTTGTTGATAACGCGTAGTTGCTGAGCATCGACGTAACGCCACGGCATTTCAGCATTTTCGTCGGCGTATGCAGAAATGCACAAAAGGGCGCATGCAATGATAGCAAATAGTTTTTTCATAGTGATATAGATAATTATGTGTTCGAAAGGATTTTGGCGAGTTGCGCCAAGCCACGAGATGCGGTGTCGCGAATTACAGTAACGCCGTCGGGGACGTTAGATGGGTTCGGGTCGATATAGTAAACGGGTACTCCCGGACGCACGTAGCTATACAGAGCAGCCGCCGGATATACCGCCAAAGAAGTGCCAATTATGACGAAAATGTCGGCTTGACGCGCGAGGTCGGTAGCCGGCTCGAAGTTGGGGACCGCTTCTTGAAAGAAAACGATATGGGGGCGCATCCGATGGCCTTCGATGATGGTATCGGGCGAAGTGGTAGAGTCGTAAGCAGGTAATTGACGGATGAAGTCGGGGTCGTCGATTGCACGAATCTTCATTAACTCACCGTGAAGGTGAAGGACCGAAGAAGAACCGGCGCGTTCGTGAAGGTCGTCGACGTTCTGAGTAATGACTCTAACATCGAAACGGCCTTCGAGTTCACGAAGGATTTCGTGAGCACGATTCGGCTTTACATTAGTCAAAGCAGCACGACGGTCGTTATAGAAGCGGTGTACCAACGCCGGATTTCGAGCAAAACCGTCGGCACTAGCCACTTCCATAACGGGGTACTTCTCCCATAAGCCACCAGCATCGCGGAAAGTTGATATACCACTTTCAGCACTAATACCAGCGCCGGAGGAGACGACGAGTTTAGGTTTACAAACAGTCATCTTCGCCAAAGAAAATTTGGTTTCCAGTAGGTTGCTGTCGATTTGAGTTATTGTCAGCGGCAGATGATTGATTATTTGCTTGAGGCGCGTTGAAGGCAGCCGTAGCTTTACGTTTGTCTCGCTTGAACGCGGGCGATTTTTCTACCAATTCGATAGTAGCATCGTCGTCGAGCTGTTCGGGAGTTAGGATGAAGTAATTTTGAGTTTCTTGACGACGTTCGTAGTCGCCCACCTGCTCTTTACCGTAAGCGGCGGCGATGCTTTCCATGTCGATTGAGCCCGGTTTCTCAACATCGTCACGCCCCTTAATACGACGTTTCTTTTCGTCTCCTCCGGGCTCGACAGACATATCGAAACCAGAAGCGAGGATTGTGAATTTAATTTTGTTGTCGAGAGTATCGTCGTACCCCCAGCCGAATTTGATGTGAACGTGTTTGTTGATTTCTTCGACAAGTCGATTTGCTTCTTGGGCTTCTGTAACGACGAATGGGGGATCGATATCGTGAGGGATATAGAATGCGAAAAGCAATTCTTTAGCGGTCATGATGTCGGTGTCGCACAAAAGAGGCGAGTGAAGAGCGCTCTTGATGGCTTGCGACATACGTTCGCCTTGAGCGCCTTGACCGTATCCGACAGAAATGAGTGCGGTACGGCCGTCGCGAAGACAAGTGTCGACGTCTCGCATATCGATGTTGATATTGGCAAGAGTTGTAACCATGTCGGAAATTGTACGAGCAGCCGTTGTTAGAATATCGTCGGCTTTTGAGAAGGCCACGCTCCACTCGAGGTCTGGGTAAATTTTGCCAAGACGGTCGTTGTTGATAACAAGCAAAGCATCGACGTTCTCTTGAAGTCGAGCCGCCCCTTCCATAGCGCTGTTAATCTTATTAAGTCCTTCGAAGAAGAATGGGATTGTAACGATACCAACTGTAAGTATGCCTTTTTTCTTAGCAACTCCAGCAACGATAGGAGCACCCCCAGTACCTGTACCGCCCCCCATACCCGCGGTAACGAAAACCATCTTCACATTTGGAGTTAGAAGTTTTTCGATTTCGGGCACGCTTTCTTCAGCCGCCATTTGTCCGATTTCGGGTTTACCTCCGGCACCGAAACCACCAGTGGTCTTAGGGCCGAGCAGGACTTGGTTTTTTACTGGTAGAGGCTCGAGAGCTTGACGGTCGGTGTTAAGGACAACAAAGTCGACACCTTTTACGTTTTGCTCGTGCATATAAGCTACGGCGTTGCAGCCACCACCACCAACACCCATTGCAATGATGGTTGGAGAAGTAGGCGCTATTTCGTCGGTAGTATTATGATATTTCTCAATGAGATTGAAATCTTCGGGATCTTCCATGTCGGATAGTATATTATGTGGAGAGTGTTATTCAAGATTGTCTTCGTTACCGGAGAATATACGACAGAAGCTATTGCGTAGACGTTCGATTTTAGCTTTTGTAGCCCCGTAGTGATTGCGATCGTCATCATCAATTTCATCGTCGATTTCTTCGCCTGAGTCGTATCCGTCCTCGTCAACCTCGTCGTTTTCGGGGGTTTCGAAAGGGTCTTCATCCTGTTCCTGTTCCTCTTCTTCATCTTTACGACGACGGAAGAAGTTGAAGAAACCACCGCGACGAGAATTTTCTTGGTCATCGTCATCGTCGGCGTCGTCAGGATCGTCGCCGAGGAGGTCGGGATCGTCTTCAGCGGGGACAGTTCGAGTATTTTTACCCGGGATAATACGAGTTATGCGAATGTTTGCCGGTTCTTCGAGAGCTTCGGTTTGCGGAGTAGATTCGGGAACGTCGTCGATATCAATGTCGTCGGTTTCGACGTCGGGATGAGAGTCTGTAATTGTAGAAACGGCACGAGAATCTAACGAGTCGTCGATTGGTGCAGATAGGCATTCCCAATCGTTAAAACGGGCAGCCGTAGCCAAAAGAGCAACGATGTCGATGTTGTCGATATTATTTCTACCGGGTATCCGGAATGCAACGTTAGGCGACATTTCGGCAACTCGAACGGGCATTTTGCATTGGTTGCTCAAAAGGTCGGCAAATTCGGGAAGGTGTGCACCCCCACCAACGAGGACAACTTTTGAAAGAGAGTCGGCAGAGAAATTAGATCTCTCGATTTGGTGGATGATGTTTGCAGCAATTTCACCGGCACGCGCACGGATGTAGGCGTTAATTTCGTCGGAGTCGGGATTGTTGTTTGGGTTATTACCGTTAGCGAGTGTACCGAGTGTTAGTTTGAAGTTTTCGGCCGCTTCTTCGGTTAGATTCAAGCCGGCCATGAGGTCGAGAGTAATCAAACGCGACCCCATTGGAATAGTGCTCAAGAAAGCGAGAGTACCGTCTTTGTAAACAGAAACAGTAGTTGTTTCGGCCCCGAAATCGACGAGAGCGCAACCTAACTCGCGTTCGTCGGAAGAAAGGACAAAATCAGCAATCGCCGTTGGACGAAGTATGTAGTCGACTTTATCGTTCTCGATAGATTCGAATTTTAGACGATTGAGATTTTGAGCAGTTTCCTTACCGCAAGTAATAAGCATAAAGTCGCCACGGAGAGTTTCGCCAAAAGTTCCAACAGCTTTACGGACGGCAGTGTTGTTGACATAGAACATTCGCGGGACTTTAGCAACGATATCTTTATCGCCCATAAAGTCGCGAGTAGCTTCGTATGCAAGACGTTCGATCTGCTTGTCGGTGATTTCACATTCGTTAGGATACTTCAAAGAAGCCGTAGCCTGTACGGCTTCTAACGAGCGTCCACCAAGTGCTAATGCCATCGAAGTGATTTTACGCGGGGCAATTGCCGGGGAGTTTTCGAGTTTACGAACAATCTCGTTAATTACGCCCGATACTTCACGGATATTCTGTACACGTCCGTATCGGACATTGTTGATGCCGTGAATTTCTTCGACTGCAAGAACAGTAATACGCCCGTCGGGACCGACGGCAGCGACGCCACCTTTAATTTTCGAGGAAGCAATTTCTATTGCGACGATAGTTCTGGGTTCCATTTCGGTGCTAGTGTTTTTCGAGGAGTTAAATTTGATCGGCTATCTCAGGTATGGATTCAGCCATGGTTTCATTGTCGTTAATATCAAATTCGCCGGTCTGCTCTTCGACAACAGGCAGTTGCACATCGTGCACTACTTTTTTTCGACGAGTAGCAACAACTTGACCACGCCATTTTACAGCGATAGTGTCGTAAGTCAGCCAACCTTTAACAGGAGCGACTTTACGATAGTATTCGCGTAAAAGTGCAAATTTTTCGTCGACACGCGAAGTGTCGCCGAAATTAACGACGTGTCCAACGATGTTAGGAACAATTATAATGTTTCCATCGGCTTCTTGAGTAACTGTAGCGACGATTGCGCTAACAGAAGGGTGTCCGGCGATATAGTCGAGCAAAGGTAACAGACGTTTCGCCGGATGAATAGAATCGAAATTACCGACCAAGACCGGGACATCGACGTGGTAACGCAGCTCAGCAGAGATTTGTTTACCAGAAACGTTGATGTAATAAGACGGTTTTCCCGGTTCAAATACACGAGCGACCGGGACCATAGGAGTAACGTCGACATGAATGTGTCCGTTCGAGCGTAAAGTAACGTTAGCGTCTTGCAACTTGTCGGAAGCATTGAGACGATCTTCTAGAGCTCCAAGGTCGAAATCGACACGCTTGCAAAAGATAAGTGAATCTTCGTTTAATCCGGTTTCCAATCTGACGTCATGCATATTCACAAAACGTGAATTAGGGTCAGATAGGACAATGTCGAGGCCGGTAATGGTGTCGTCGGCCGCCATGCGCACAGTCAAAGTCATGGCGAAGCCAATATAGGCCACCATGATAATTGACATAATGCACATAAAGACCGACTTTCTACTCATAATAATATCAGTATTCTATATGTAGCAAAGGCCTGAAAAGGATTACTTTTCCGGCAGTTAGCAGGTTATTTCGCTGACCAAACGCGGCACTTCGAGACTAAGGTCGCCAGCACCAAGGGTCAATAGGACTTCAAAATTACGATTTTTCATTTTATTGACAAAATCTTCTTTCGAAATCATCGATTTCCGGGCACAAATTACACGATTATAGATGATTTCAGAAGTAACGCCAGGTATCGGTTCTTCGCGCGCCGGGTATATGTCGATAAGTATAGCTTCGTCTGCCATCGAAAGAGCCTCGGCAAACTCGGGCGCGAAGTCGCGAGTGCGAGAGTAGAGGTGGGGCTGGAATGCCACAGTGAGACGTCGGTCGGGATACAGAGCTCGCACAGAGCGGATGCTGCTTTTCACTTCGTCGGGATGGTGTGCGTAGTCGTCGATAACGACACGACCATCCGGACCTTGCTCTTTTAGATGGAACTCGAATCGTCGCTCCACTCCGGGATATGTTCGAATGGCTTCGCGTGCTAACTCGGGTGTTAGAGTGCCTGTAAGCCAAACTGCAGCGAG
This sequence comes from uncultured Bacteroides sp., assembly GCA_964651295.1. Classification (GTDB taxonomy): domain Bacteria; phylum Bacteroidota; class Bacteroidia; order Bacteroidales; family Muribaculaceae; genus CAG-873. The sequence continues at coordinate 21,009 of CAZYYV010000029.1, read as the reverse complement.
AGCTGAAACGGCATTATCGACGTTGATATCGACGGGCACGCCAAGTTCGATGTCTGTGATAATGCCTTCGGGATGCACGAAGTCGAAAAATATTGTGCCATTGCCAGTACGGACGTTTGTGGCGTGGAAGTCTCCTTCTTCGCGACCAAATGTATATACTCGTACACCCTTAGGAGGTCGAGGCACTAGTTTGAGCCCCGTTCTGACAACTAAGGCACCATCCGGGCGAATCAACTCGGTGAAGTGCGCAAAACTCTCGAGGTAGGCCTCTTCAGTACCGTATATGTCGAGGTGGTCAGGGTCGGTGGCATTGACCACTGCAATATATGGAGTTAGCTGATGGAACGAGCGGTCGTATTCGTCGGCTTCGATAACGCTGAAAGGCGAAGTTTCGCTTAGGATGAGATTGCTATCGTATCCTTTAAGTATGCCACCGAGGAATCCATTACATCCGACCGGTCCACAGTGGAGGATGTGAGCCGCCATAGATGACGTGGTAGTCTTACCGTGCGTACCCGAGAAGCAAAGTCCTTTGCTATTTCGAGTAACCTGTCCGAGGACATACGAGCGTTTGCGGACTTCGAAACCTCCATCTCGGAAGAATGAGAGAGGCACGTTTGTATCCGGCACAGCTGGAGTGTAGACTACTAGAGTACCATCAGCAACACGAAAAGGTTGAGGTACTGCCTCAAGGCTATCGTCGAAACACACAATAGCGCCTTCAGCTTCAAGCTCAGAAGTGAGGTGCGATGGAGTGCGGTCGTATCCTGCGACAGGTAATTTTAACGACATGAAATAGCGTGCAAGGGCAGCCATACCGATGCCACCTATACCAACAAAGTAAACACGATTTATATCTTTGATTTCCATACTTTTATCAAATTATTTGCGACCGATGATTCGATTGATTTGGTCGAGAATCTTTAAGTCGCTATCACGCAACGCCAACTTAAAAATATTTTTCGAGAGTTCGGCGAGAGTATTTTCATTTTCAACAATGTCGACGATATGCTTCCAAAGTAGCTTTTGAGCATCAACATCGAGTACCATATCAGCAGCTCCACGGGTCGAAAGAGCTTCGGCATTGTGTCGTTGATGGTCTTCAGAAACATTTGGCGACGGGACAAGAATAGCAGGTTTTCCAAGCAATTCTAGTTCGCTGATAGTACCAGCCCCAGCACGAGCAACGACAAGATCGGCCGCACGATATGCAAGAGCCATATCCGAGATAAAGTCGGTAAGAATGACATTTGAAGGTAAGCGATTGCCGACCGCAGCTTTGCAACGCTCAGCATCGGCACCGCCACACTGCCAAAGGATTTGGAAGTCGACATTTTCGGCAGCACCGCTTTCGATTGCGGAAATCATTGCGTTGTTGAGAGTACGAGCACCGAGGCTCCCCCCTGTAACGAGCACCAATCGACGATCAGGAGCCAACCCAAGAGCCGTTCGCGCCTCGGCAGGCGCCATTGAAATGTTGAAAAGCGATTTTCGGACAGGATTACCAGTCATAACAATCTTATCTGCCGGGAAGAAGCGTTCCATCGCCGGATATGCCACGCAAATCGCCTCAGCTTTCGCAGCAAGAAGCTTATTAGTAACACCGGCGAACGAATTTTGCTCTTGAAGTAAAGTAGGCACGCCCACACGCTGAGCCGCTTTAAGAGTCGGCCCGCTAGCGTATCCACCGACACCGATAGCGATGTCGGGCTTAAAGCTGCGCACAATTTTGCGAGCGCGTATCAAACTCTTCCACAGCTTGATAAGGACAGCAAAATTACGCCACAACCTTTTTCTGTCGAAACCAGCGACAGGCAAACCGATAATATCATAGCCCGCAGCGGGCACACGCTTCATCTCCATACGATTTTCAGCCCCGACGAAAAGAATCTTTGCATCTGGATTGTTGGATTTTATAGCATCAGCAATGGATAAAGCGGGGAAAATATGTCCACCGGTTCCACCTCCGCTAATGAGGACGTGTAACTGACGAGGAGATGAATTATCATGTTTGCCCATAATATATTATTAGTTTTTTTGTTCAGAAGAATTGATAAGGACGGGGTTGACGCTACGAGCATCTTCGGGGAGAAGAGCCACTTCTTCGCGTTGTTCGGCTTTAGTATCTGAAACACGTACTGCATGACGCGCAACACTAAGCATCACACCGAATGCCATCGAAGTGGCGAGGACCGAAATACCGCCTTTTGAAATTAGCGGTAATGGTTGCCCTGATACGGGAATGACACCCGAAACGATGAGCATGTGGTACAGCGCCTGGAATACGATGACAAAAGCGCATCCCATAACCATAACACCGGGAATACTTTGCTTGAATTGCATGGTAAGTTTTGCACTTCTGCCCAAAATCCACAGATAACAAATCAAGATTGCAAGTCCGACGAAAAGCCCTAGTTCTTCGATAATAATAGCGAATATATAATCAGAGAAAGCGAGAGGCAAACGTCCGTTTTCGCGCGAGCGTCCGATACCCACACCAAACAACCCACCATGAGCTTGAGCGATATAGCTAAGTTGCTCTTGCTGGTGCTCTGTAGAGAAAGGTTCGAGATGTTTGTTTGGGCGGAAATGATGTTTAAAACGTGCAATCCACACGTTACCACGGCCATCGGCACGAGCTTCGTCGCCACCTTCCTTGTTAAGGGCGATTACACGTTCTTGCTGCGGAGTAAGCTTAACGTCGTGTTTAACTTGGGTTTTAAGGAAAATTGCCCCCCCACCGCAGACAACGCAAATGCACCCAATAATTAAGAATTTACGCAAACCCACCCCCCCAACAAGCATCATAGAGAAGCATATCGAGACGACGACGATGGTGTTTGAGAGCCCTTGCGAGAATAGGACTCCTGCACAAATGCCCATAAATAATAGGCAAAACACCATGCCACGAGTTGTAATATCTCGCTTACCTTTCTCCTTATTCTTTGCAATAATCCACGCCATACCAAGAGCAGCTCCAAGCTTTAGAAATTCAGCCGGGAGAAGATCGACTCCGAGTATAGTGATAGCACGCATAGCCCCATTCACCGGCTTTCCGACAACAAGGACCGCCAGCATCAAAATGATACAAGCGCTAGAGAAGAATGGAATAAATGCAAAAATACGACGGTAATGTATGTGCTGCAAGAAAAGCATAATAAGCAATCCACCAACAATAAAAGCGCCGTGACGCATTACCGGTCGGAAGATACTACCATCGGAAACTTCTTGAATCGAGGCCGAAAAAAGTTCGATAAGCGCAACGATAACAAGAAGGATATACGTCCCCCATAAGTGGTGGTCGGTACGCACTTTTCGAGGCGCTTCAACCGACTTTTGGGAGTCATTCGTGGAGAGTGATTCGCTCATATAGTTACTTCTTTAAATTGTTTACCGCGTCTTTGAACTTTCGACCACGGTCTTCGTAGGAAGAGAAAAGGTCGAAGCTAGCGCAACAAGGCGAAAGGAGAACAGAGTCGCCTTCGGTAGCAAACTTGCGGCATGCCTCAACAGCATCATCGAGAGAGTGAGTATCTGCGATTTGTGCGACGTGAGGGGTGAAGAAATCGACAATTTTAGCGTTATCGACGCCCATCGCCACGATAGCCTTAACTTTCTCCTTAACCAAAGGAAGAATTTCGTTGTAGTCGTTGCCTTTATCTTTTCCGCCTAGAATTAAGACAGTCGGAGCGGTCATAGCCTCGAGAGCATAGTAGCACGAATTAACGTTTGTAGCTTTCGAGTCGTTGATCCAACGCACGCCATCGATATTAGCAAACGCCTCGAGACGGTGCTCGATACCTGCAAAATCAGATAGTGCTTCTCGTATAGTCTCTTTGTTGACCTTGCAAAGGCAAGCCGACAAGCCAGCCGCCATAGAGTTGAACACATTATGCAAACCATTCAGTGCAAGGTCGGCACGCGGCATTTCCATCGAAGTGCCGGGAGTGTTGAAGATAAGTTCGTTTTCGGCATCGATGTAAGCGGCCGAGTTTTCTTCTTTGGTCTCCGAGAACGGTAGCATACGCGCTTCTGTGCAGACATGACGCAACTGTTCGGAGATAACGGGGTCGTCCTTCCAGAAGATGAAAGCATCTGTCGGCTGCATATTTTGTAGGATACGGAACTTCGCATCGACATAGTTCTGCATCACATAACCATAACGGTCGAGATGGTCGGGCGTAATGTTAAGGAGGACAGCGATATTCGCCTTGAAGTCGTACATATTATCGAGCTGGAAGCTGCTTAACTCGACAACGTAAACGTCGTGCGGGTCGCGCGCGACCTGCCAAGCCAAGCTTTTACCAATATTCCCTGCCAAAGATGCATCAATACCGCCATAAGTGAGGATGTGGTAGATAAGTTCGGTAGTGGTAGTTTTGCCGTTAGAACCGGTGATACAGACCATCTTCGCATCGGTATATCTCCCTGCAAATTCAATTTCGCTGATAATAGGAATATTTTTAGCAATGGCAGCTTTTACAACTGGAGCCTCCAACGGAATACCTGGGCTCTTGACAATCTCGTCGGCAGCAAGGATCCGGTCCATCGAGTGTCCGCCCTCTTCGAATGGGATAGCCTCGTCAACAAGGCGAGATCGATATTTCTCAGCAATTTTACCGCTGTCGCTAAGGAAAACGTCCATACCTTTGTCTTTTGCTAATACTGCAGCACCGAAACCGCTTTCACCAGCACCAAGGACGACAAGGCGGCGTTGACATTTCATATCCATATTCTTTTTAGTTTATGAGTTTAAGAGTGTAAAAGTTTATAGTTTAATTATAAACTTAGCGGATTTTAAGAGTAACGAAAGTGATAGTGGCAAGAATGATGCCAATAATCCAGAATCGAGTAACGATTTTTTGCTCAGCGATTGCTCGCATAGGTCGTTGAATAAGCGCTTGAATAGAGCCGGCATCTTTCTGGAAATGATGATGGAGAGGAGTCATCTTGAAGATTCGTTTTCCACCAGTACGCTTAAAGTATGCGACTTGCAGGATTACCGATAAATCTTCGATATAGAAAAGTGCGCAAAGAATAGGGAGCAGTAATTCTTTGTGAATCAAGATGGCAAAAACGGCGATAACCCCTCCAAGCATCAAGCTACCCGTGTCGCCCATAAATACTTGAGCCGGCGAAGCATTATACCACAAGAATCCGATTAGCGCCCCGACAAAAGCAGCCATATAAACTACTAATTCCTCACTACCAGGCACATACATAATATTAAGGTATGATGAATAGATGAGGTTTCCTCCGAGATATGCCATAACAGCAAGAGCGACGCCAGCGATAGCGGATAATCCGGCAGTCATTCCATCGAGGCCGTCGTTTAGGTTTGCACCGTTACTAGTAGCCGCGACCAAGAAAATAGTAACAAGGAAGAAAACAATCCAGCCGCCGGTCTCGGCATTGTCGCCCATCCACTCGGTCAACCAAGAGTAGTTTAGGTTGTTATTCTTCACGAATGGAATAGTAGTTTGCGGGCTTTTAATAGTTTCATTTTCATAAACGACATCCTCAACGCGATGAGTTTCGACGTTAACGATTTCGTTGTTTTCGACGATAGTCATCGATGGATTCAAGTACATAGTAACCGCAACGATGATTGCAATACCGACTTGACCGATGATTTTATATTTGCCCTTCATGCCATCTTTGTTATGCTTACGAAGCTTGAGATAATCGTCGAGGAATCCGATTAGTCCAAGCCATACAGTAGCCAAAAGCATGAGCAACATATAAACGTTAGAGAGGTTTCCGACTAAAATACACGGTAGCAAAATCGCAGCGATTATAATGATTCCCCCCATTGTCGGAGTTCCAGTCTTTTTGAGCTGACCTTCGAGCGAAAGATCGCGAACGATCTCGCCAATCTGCATTTTTTGCAGACTGTTAATAATGGAGCGACCGACAAAAATAGCCATTAAGAGTGCTAACACAAAAGCAGCCCCAGAACGGAAGGTTATATATGTCATAAGCCTTACGCCCGGTAAGGTAGATTCTTGTAGTAAGTCGAAGAGGTAGTATAACATTTCTTATCTTCAGTTTTATATTCAGATCACACGATTAGCCAAAGCGGCGGCAATCTCTTCGCGATCGTCGAAATGATGTTCGATATTTCCAATAGTCTGAGTGCACTCGTGACCTTTACCCGCGAGAAGGATTACATCGCCCGGATTTGCTAGGGCCACAGCGTGAGCAATAGCTTCGCGTCGGTCGAGAATAGTGATAGTGCGCTCGATGTCGCATGCGTTCAAGCCCGCTTTCATATCGTCGATAATTGCTTGCGGGTCTTCGTTTCGGGGATTATCCGATGTGAGAATGAGAATATCAGACCGTTCGGCAGCAGCCGCAGCCATCAACGGACGTTTTCCGTGGTCGCGATTTCCACCGGCCCCACAGACAGTAATGACACGTCCGTTTCCATCTGTAACATTATTGATGGTATCGAGTACGTTGATGAGCGCATCGGGAGTGTGAGCATAGTCGACAATGCCCGTAACCCCATCAGCCGAGCGGAATGGCTGAAAACGCCCAGCGACAGGCACGAGTTGGCTCATCAAGACTAATACCTCTTGGCGCGGGATGCCCAAAAGTTGCGCAGCGCCATATACAGCAGCGAGGTTTGAGGCGTTGAATGTACCGACGAACATAGTTTCGACCTGGGCGCCGTCGAAATCAAGCAGCATACCGTCGATACGATTTTCGACTACGTTGACGCAAAAATCGGCAACAGAACGGGTCGAATATGTAGCTCGACGGGCTGCCGGCGTGTTCTGAAGCATTATTTCGCCATTGCGGTCGTCGGCATTTGTGAGTGCGAAAGCATCGGCCGGCAACATATCGAAGAACGACTTTTTAGCTTTAAGGTAAGCATCGAAAGTCTTGTGATAGTCGAGATGATCGCGGGTGAGGTTTGTGAAAATGCCTCCGGCAAAAGAAAGTCCGGCAATACGGTGCTGGTCGGCGGCGTGACTGCTCACCTCCATGGCAGCAAAAGTACAACCGGCATCGACCATGCGTCGAAGCAGACGGTTGAGCTGCACAGCATCGGGTGTAGTGTGTTCGGCAGGTTCAGATTCACCATCGATGTAATTAGCGACAGTAGAGAGGAGTCCGGCTTTGATACCACGAAGGCGGGCCATCTCGTAGAGAAGTGTTGCGATAGTGGTTTTGCCGTTTGTACCGGTAACCCCGACGAGAGTAAGCGACTCCGAAGGATCGCCATAGAAACGCGAAGCAAGAAGTCCGAGGGCTTGTCTTGCGTCGTCTACTCGAACGCCAACCACATTGTCAGGGAGGTTGTCGGGCAACTCTTCGGCAACAATCACTGTAGCCCCGGCTGCAATAGCATTAGGGATGAATTTATGCCCGTCGACAGCAACGCCACGGACAGCTACAAAAAGACTTCGCGGCATAACGGCACGCGAGTCGGCGGTGATTGACGATACATCAAAGTCGTCGCTTATATTGCCACGCAGCTCGACAACATTAATTGCATCGAGCAGCGCATCTAATTGAACTACGATATTACTATCTTCCATAACTAATTATGACGGAGCGATAATTTAACTTTCGTACCCGGGACGGCTTGTTGACCGGCTTCGGGTTCTTGTGCATATACGTATCCAACACCTTTGAAGTCGACTGCAAATCCGGCGGCTTCGAGGCGAGAAAGGGCTTCACGCAAGCTTACACCTTTTACATCAGGTACACAGCCTTGAGGAGAGGTTAATTCAGGCTGACGGATAGCACGCGTAACACCAAGATGAAGGTCTCGGTGGAGTAATTCGTTTCGTTTGTTATTGAACGACGAATAAACAGTAGGAGTGTCGCCGTAAGAGCTACTTGCATCGAACTTCGGGTCCTCAACGAGTAACCCACGAGCGAATAACTTGAGCGCAACGTTTTTAAGGACCGTACCGGCACTAACCGCCGGACCTCTCAGCGGCATTTTCGGGTCGCTGATAACGACTATACAGGTGTATTTAGGATTTTCATAAGGGAAGAAGCCACAGAACGTAACACGATAGTGTCCTTCGAGGTATCCACCTTTAAACTTAGGCAAATCTAGCTTTTTGCCGTTCTTATCGAAACGCGGACGTTTGTCTTCGAGGGCAATTTTTGCAGTACCCGTTTTACCTGCAATCTCGACGATATCGTTTTTGAGGCACTTCGCGGTCCCCCCTTGCTCCCATACAACGCCACGCATCATTTTACGAAGGATAGCAGCGTTTTCGGACGACATCATACGCTCACGAACGTACGACACGGGTATAACCGAGTCGCGACCGTCGGGCAAGCGCAGACCTTTGACAAGACGAGGACGAACGAAACGACCGTCGTTAGCCACGGCATTGTAGAAAGCACATGTATATAATGGCGGAATCATCGAGCTATATCCGAATACGATACGAGATAAGTCGAGACGTCCACCGACATTGTTCTTCAAAGATGGGATGTAGGGTGGGATTTCGCGAGCGATACCGGTGTTGAAGGTATCGAAAAATCCGAGATCACGCAAATCTTCGGTGAATTGCTGTGGATTATTGTCGTAATGGGGTAATAGCAATTTGACCATACCGATATTCGAAGAATACTCGATGAATCGGCTAACCGGGAGCGAACCCGGAGAGTGGGTATCGGAGATAGGACGACGGCCGAGATATGGGTAGCTTCGGCCGATAGAATATTCTCGGCTAACAGGCTTGGCATAACCCTTTTCGAGAGCGACAGCCATAGACATTACTTTCATAACCGAGCCTGGCTCATAGCGCTGAACAGCACGATTAAGAGCCTCGATGTATCGTGGTGTGCGAGAGGTAGAGTCGCGTTCGAGGTTAGACATCGCTTTGATATCGCCAGTAGCAACATCCATCAGAATAGCCGACCCCCAATTGGCCTTAGCATCGATAAGCATCTGACCGAGTTCGGCTTCGAGAATATCCTGCATAGTGATATCGATTGTTGTGGTAACATCATATCCATTGATAGCCGGTTTTTCCTCAGAAAAACGAGTCCCACGAGTAGATACCACTTTGCGTTTTAAGCCGGGTTGGCCGTATAATAAGTCGTCGAGAGCACGCTCGAGCCCTGAGCGACCGCGAACTTCGGTACTCGAAGTATCCTGTCCGACACGACCGATACTCAGACGCGCCATTTTGCCAAAAGGATACGAGCGTTTCATCACTTGGTCGACCTTCAAGCCGGTGCAGTTGCTGCTTTTAAAATGTCTATAGAACGGCCACGACTTGATGATATTGAGTTTTTCCTCCGGGACCGCCTTTGCAATAACAAAATTGCGCGTACGATCCGACTTCGGTTTCTCCAGAGCCCAATCGAACTTCTCTCTCCATTCCTTAGCTGTTTTAGGTGGGAAATATTTAGCGAGAGAGTCGCAAATCATCGGAAGAGTGTCGACAAATTCGGCAATTTTAAAGCGCTCGGTGCGCAAGTCGAGCATTATGTTGAAATAGTAGAGATTGGTAGCAAGTATAGAGCCATCTGATGCCAAAATTTCGCCACGTTGCGGTGTAATTTCAATTGAATCGCGAAGAGTCGAAGCCGCCATTTCATTCCATGCCGCAGCTTGAAAAACCGTGGTAAGGACCAACTTACGTCCAATCAGCACAGCCAGCACCACGGTAATTAAGAAAATAATACCAAAGCGACCAATCACAAAAGCGTGATTGGGCGTCGCTTGTGCATCGTTGTGTTGACGATCGTTATTTGACTGGGAAGAGCTCATTTCCAACGATTAATTGTTATTTACTATTTCGGGGCGTCGATCAGGTATTGTAAGTCCTAACTTAAGCGAGTCGACTAGGTGAAGCATGGCAGATTCGCGTGTAAGGGTCATATATAGCGAACGTTCTTTCTGTTTTTCGGTGCTCATTACGTTTATATCGCGATTGAGTTTATCGATTACATTCTGGCTTGTAGCGCACTCAAAACGAAGTGCAATGACCGAAATACAAGCGATCACTGTAATCGACACCGAGAAGAAATGCTCAATGAAAAACTTACTCGATACGAGGTCGCCCTGAATGAGAGCGCGAAACCAGTTCGATATTTTAGTAAAGACATTCATTATTCGCTCAATTTTTCAGCAACACGAAGTTTGGCACTACGGCTACGGGGATTCGCTTCGATTTCAGCATCGTCGGGCACGATAGGCTTCGACGAAAGAGGGCGCAAAGGAGCATCAGAACGACCAAATAGATCTTTTGAAACTTCGCCATCGATGCGACCCGAACGCATGAAATTCTTAACCATACGATCTTCGAGCGAATGATAAGTGATAATCGCGAGTCGGCCACCCGGACGCAGCACAGTAACACACTGACGAAGGAATGATTCAAGAGCTTCCATCTCGCCATTAACCACAATGCGAAGAGCTTGAAAAATCTGTGCAAGTTCCTTCTTCTCGCGAGCCGGGTTAATAAGACGCGAGACAGCCTCGACGAGCTGACCGGTAGTCTGTACCCCACCCTTTCCACGAGCATCGACAAGCACTTGAGCAATACGACGAGCTTGCTTGAGCTCACCATAAACCTTGAAAATGCGAGTAAGTTCGTCGATATCAGCTTCGGCAACAATATCGGCAGCAGTTCGTGCAGCACGCGCATTCATACGCATATCAAGCGGACCATCGGCACGGAAAGAAAAACCGCGAGAAGCATCGTCGAAATGGTGGGACGACACGCCAAGATCGGCAAGAATACCATCAATTCGGCCATTAATACCGTAATAATCAGCGTAATTTTCGAGATAGCGAAAATTGCCATGCACGGGAGTAAAGTGATCAGTAGCAACCTGACGCGAAATCGCATCAGTATCTTGGTCAATCGAATAAAGATGCCCCTCGCCGGAAAGGCGAGCAGCAATAGCCATCGAATGACCGCCACCACCAAGAGTAGCGTCGACATAAATACCGTCGGCCTGAATAGCAAGACCGTCGAGCGACTGCGGCAGCAGTGCAGGTATGTGATAAACTTCTTGATTCATAACGCTTTAAAACTCGCCGCAAGATAAAGACTCCCGGAGCGGCATTCCGGATGTAAAATTACTCAATTTTGCGCATAGTTTACATATAAAAACTCAAAAACTTTTCATCAAAGCTGAAAAAGTTATCAACATCTCGTTTTCAAGCCAAAGAACACGCGATTAAAGAATTTACAATTGCAAATAAAGAGAGTAAATCACAATCAAAACTATCACTATCAGCATCACTTTAGACAGAAAATAAAGCATAACGCACACACTTTGAGCTTTTTTAATTATCTTTGCAAGTTGAATCGATTATCTAGTAAAGAAATAATGGAAAATAATAAACCAAGCTTAATAAAACAAGCAATCAAATATGGCATACCCCTGATAATCAGCGCAAGTCTATGCTACCTACTATTCACAGGCATAGATTTCGACATGATGATAGACATCATCCGCGACCAATGCGACTTCCGTTGGATTGGACTTGCGCTAGCATTAGCAGCCTTATCGCACGTTATACGCGCCTTTCGTTGGCGCATCCAGCTGCGAGCATTAGGGATCGACGCACCAGCACACGCATTGATTTACAGCATTTTCGGCACGTACGCCGTCAATCTCGTTTTCCCCCGACTTGGAGAAGTATGGCGTACCGGATACATCGCCCAACGCCAGAAAGCACCATTCACCACTATATTCGGCTCGATGGTCGCCGACCGCCTTGCCGACACAGCAACAGTAGCAACGATGCTCCTTGCTTGTTTCATACTGGCCTCCAATGCCTTACTAAGCTATCTGGGTCAAAATTCGGCAAGTTATGAAGCAATAATGAATCTAGCAACATCGCCATGGCTTTGGATTGCCGGAATAGTCTGCATAGTAGCTATTTGGCGATTTCTGACCTGCAAGACCGAGAATAAATGGATAGTAAAAAGCCAACAGGCAGTAAAAGAACTATGGCAAGGCTTTGCCATCGTACTTAAGATGAAAAACCGCGGACAATGGTTCCTACTCACCATCGCATTGTGGGGCTGCTACTTCATGCAACTATACGTAGCCTTCTACGCCTTCCCCTTCACCACCGAGCTCCTTGCGACACACGGAATGACCGTAGCATTTGTAGCCTTTGTGCTCTCAAGTATCGCGATGGGCGTACCCTCAAACGGAGGTATAGGACCGTGGCAGTGGGCAGTAATATTCGCCTTAGGTATCTATGGCCTAGGCAAGGCCGAAGCGAGTGCATTTGCTAACCTCGTACTTGGATGCAACACACTTCTACTCATCGTACTAGGCATCATCACCTTTATTGGTATTGCGCTAGACCGCAAGAGTACAAACAACCGAACAACACATTAAACAACACAATAAAAAATGGCAAAAGTTATCATCATCGGCGCAGGCGGTGTGGGTACCGTAGTAGCTCACAAATGCGCCCAGCACCCTGAAGTATTTTCGGAAATTGTCATCGCTTCGCGCACCCGCTCGAAGTGTGATGCCGTAGCAAAGGCAATCGGCGCCGACAACATCACCACCGACAGCGTTGACGCCGATAGCGTCGAACAGCTCGTAGAACTTTTCCGCCGCCACAAACCCGAACTCGTCATCAACGTAGCGCTCCCCTACCAGGACCTCACCATCATGGACGCATGTCTCGAATGTGGCGTTAACTACCTCGACACAGCAAACTACGAACCCAAAGACGTAGCCCACTTCGAATATTCATGGCAATGGGCTTACCGCGAACGCTTCGAGAAAGCCGGATTGACCGCTATCCTCGGCTGCGGCTTCGACCCGGGTGTATCAGGTGTATTTACCGCCTATGCAGCTAAGCATCACTTCAGCGCCATGGAGACCCTCGACATCGTTGACTGCAACGCAGGCGACCACGGCAAGGCATTCGCAACCAACTTCAACCCCGAAATCAACATTCGCGAAATCACACAGAACGGTCGTTACTGGCAAGATGGTCAGTGGGTAGTAACCAAGCCCCTCGAATTCCACCAGTCGCTCACCTACCCCAATATCGGTGCTCGCGAAAGCTATCTTCTCTACCACGAAGAGCTTGAATCGCTCGTAATCAACTACCCCACCATCAAGCGCGCACGCTTCTGGATGACTTTTGGTCAAGAATACCTCACACACCTTCGCGTAATCCAGAACATCGGCATGGCACGCATCGATGAAGTAGAATACAATGGTACTAAAATCGTGCCACTCCAGTTCCTCAAAGCCGTACTACCCAACCCTCAGGACCTAGGCGAGAACTACCACGGCGAAACCTCAATCGGCTGCCGCATCTCGGGTAAAGGCAAAGATGGCAATCCCCTCACCTACTACATCTACAACAACTGCTCGCACGAAGCCGCATACAAAGAAACCGGCATGCAGGCAGTGAGCTACACCACCGGAGTTCCTGCAATGGTAGGCGCAATGATGTTCCTCACCGGCAAGTGGAACAAACCCGGCGTACACAACGTAGAAGAATTCGATCCCGACCCCTTCTTGGCCGAACTTTCAGCCAACGGACTTCCCTGGCATGAAGTAATCAACGGCGACCTCGAATTAGTTTAATAAATATAGCAGAGAACTCGCAGCTACGCATAAGCTGCGAGTTCTCCGACTTTATAGTCAAGTATGGGTTTTCTTACCGCCACCATCATCACCCACAACGAGGCACGGAATATCGAGCGATGTCTCAATTCACTTATCGGCGTAGCCGATGAGATAATTGTCGTTGACTCATTATCGACCGATGCGACCGTAGAGATATGCAATCGCTACGGCTGCAAAGTAACGCAACGACCATTTTCGGGCTATGGTTCGCAACGCCAATATGCAGTAGGACTTGCCAACGGCCGCTATGTGCTGTCGATTGATGCCGATGAAGAATTATCGGATACACTGCGCAATAGAATCTGCCAATTGAAAGAACAGGGCTTTGCGCACCGCATGTACCGCTTCCGCATCGTGAACTACGTCTGCGGTCGTCGCATGCTCCGCAGTGGCATGAAACCACAACATCAAATCCGACTGTTTGACCGAAGATACGCCAGCTTCGACTTGCTTGATATTGGAGAACGCTTATCGTATCCACGAGGTGTACAGCCCGTACTGATCGAAGGAGATTTGCATCACTACCGATGCGCAGATTACGATGAGCTCGACTATAAAGAGATGCGCCATGCCGAAATCCGTGGTCGCATGATGGCCGCCGCCGGCATTAATGCTCCGGCAGCAATGAGCTGGCTAAGAGCGGCGACGGCATATCTGAAATGTCATTTTCGCGATGGCGCAATACTCGACGGCATCGCCGGACATCGCATCGCACGTTCGCGCTATCTATCTACCCTTGCCGCATATCGCGCAGCACGAAAAATAGCGAAGGACGGAGTACAATGAAATACAACGTAGTTCAATTGGTATCCAACACCGTATGGGGAGGTGGCGAGCAGTATATACTCGACTTGAGTCGCCGACTCGAAGCCGACGGTCATAGCGTGGCAGTAATCACGCGCGGAAAAGCAGCCGTAGACAGCCGATTTATTGAAGCCGGGTTCACCCCCGGACATCTCCGATTGGGCGGTATCCTCGACTTCATCAGTCCCATTTATCTGTCGCGCGCCCTCAACCGTATGGCAGGACCCATCATCATCCACGCCCACAACTTCAAAGAAGCCGAGACAGCCGTCCGCGCCCGAGCGTTGATGAATGAGCCATCGAAAGCACGCATAGTAGTCACTCGCCACTTGGTTCGACCTGCAAAAACCGGCAAATCGTACCAACGACTATACAATCAAATCGACCGAATCATCTTCGTATCGCAAGCAGCGGCAGATACATTCCTCACTACACTACCCGACATCGACAAAAGCCGTTATTCGGTGGTCTACAATGCTGTAGAGACACGAGAGGATGTCGTTCCGCTACCCAAAGACGAGACCGAGATTCGCATTGTATATATAGGTCGTATCGTAGCAGAAAAAGGACTTGACACACTGATAAAAGCTTTTGCAAAAGTTGCCGATATAAAAGGACTTTCGTTGAAAATCGCCGGTGTTGGCAATAGTCGCGACGTAATGCCACTGCTACAAACGGCACGACAACTCGACATAGAAAACCGCATCGAGTGGCTCGGGCACGTCAACGATATATTTCCACTAATGGCATCAGCCGACATAGGCGTACTACCCTCACGCGTACCCGAAGCATTTGGCTTGGTAACCGCCGAATTTATGACACAAGGCGTGCCGGTAATAGCCAGCAACTGCGGAGCATCGCCGGAAATAATCAGCGACGGCAAAAACGGACTTTTATTCCCCGCCGAAGACGACACCAAACTCGCCGAAGCTATCCGCCGTTTAGCGACCGATGCCGACCTCCGCAAACAGATTGGTACTACAGCGAAAGCCGACGTAAGCAGCCGCTTTACACTCGATAAATTCTACACAAACACATTAGCAGCTTATGCCACTGATAACAACTGAGATAACAACCACCTCCGCAGTAGAAAAATGCAGCATCGACCTCAAGCGTCTTGCCGAAAACGGGATGCCCGAAGATGCCGACATATACTTCCGTGGCAGAAACATAGTAGCACGCAGTGCTGATGGCGGCACCTCGATAAAGGCTTACCGTAAGCCCGGCTTTATCAAAGGTATAATCTATGGATTCTTCCGCGCCCCCAAGGCAAAACGAGCCTTGATAAATGCACAGAAATTGCGCGAATTAGGCGTCAACACCCCCGAGGCATACGCTTGCGTAACCCGCCGTCGCGCGGGGCTACTCCGAGAGTCGTATTTCCTGTGCGAACACCTCGACGGCTGGAGCGAACTCCGCGGAATCGAAAAACGCACAGATTTTCACGAATTGGCACACGCCTTGGCAGAATTTATGCTTTCGCTCCACCGCAAAGGCATATTTGTGAAAGATTTTTCGCAAGGCAACACCCTCTTCCGCAAGTCGGGTGAGATATACGAATTTACATTAGTAGACATCAACCGTATGGAATTCGGCGTGACCAATCCTCGCACCTTACTACAAAACTTCCAATCGACACTTGATACCCTCGATGGACTAGAGGTACTTGGCAAAGAATATATCGCCCTCAATCCGGTGTACACCATTGAAGAAATCGTAGAGACTTACAAACACCGTCGCAAGGTTCAACGCAACAAGCGACGCTTCAAAAAATTGTTTGGACATGTCTAAAGAAATACACTTAATCGTAGCAATCGACCGCCACGGAGCGATTGGCAAGGGCGGCGACCAACCATTCTATATCAGTGCTGATTTGCGCCGATTTAAGGCACTAACGATGGGGAATACCATCGTGATGGGTCGACGCACCTTCGAAGCACTACCTAAAGGCGCACTACCCGGACGCCAGAATATCGTCGTTACTCGAAATGCCGATTACACAGCCGCCGGAGCCGAAGTGGCACACAGCCTCGAAGAAGCTATTTTACTCGCCAACAAGCCTGTATATATCATCGGTGGCGCAGAAATCTACCGTCAAGCACTTCCATTAGTGGACACGCTACATATCACCGTGATAGACGCAGCAGCCGAAGAGCCCGACACCTACTTCCCCATTATTCCTCTCGATAAGTTTGCTGTAACGAGAGCTCAGGTAATTGACAGCGAACCTCGCTGCACATTCTATACACTGAAAAAGAAATAAGTTTTGTATCCTAGAGCGGCAAGCGCGATACCACCTATCACGCTTAAGGATACGTATGCAATAACCGGGATGAAATTACCGGTTTGGATCATTTGAAGCGCTTCGTTTGAAAAAGTAGAGAAGGTAGTAAATCCACCACAGAGTCCCGTGGTAAGCAATAGGCACCAACTACTCGATGTAGCTCCAGCTCGCTGAAATACGGCATACAAAAGACCTATCAAAAAGCATCCTAACAGATTAACCGTCAAGGTACCTAACGGGAAAGTGGACTTCATCAAAGTCGACACGAAATATCGTGCAGCACCTCCAATAAAACTACCAGCACCAACAATCAAAAGGGATTTAAGCATATAAGGAAATTTAGGCTACGAAGTTACGTTTTTTTCGGGGAAAGACACACACAAAACACAAGTTCAACTTTCTTTAACATACCTGTGCCACGTTGCCGCACAGGCATAAAAGTAACTTTGCGCCAGACGGGAAGAGCCGTTTACCGCAAAGTTTAATTCTAATACTTAATGCTATGTTGTTCTTTGTATGCCTTATGATCTGGTGCTCATACTTCACAATCCGCGAAGCGATGCAGCAAAAATAATTATTCCTTCGGCTTTCTCAAAATCGCCGCATAGCGCTCAGGGTCGAGAAGGATTGCAATAGCCTCATTGAGGACCTTATCATCAGGGAGCTGACGCTTCACGACCTCAGAGTCGGAATAATAACGCGAAGCAAGTTCAGAGTCGATAATTTTGACGATTTCATCCTTATTATGGTCGAGATCGTGATTAAGATCATGCTTAAGCAATTTCGCAAGCACATCGAATTGAGCCGTCACAGAATCTGTCATATATCCTTCCGATTCAGCAGCTTTGCGAAGGAAATCGAGCCCCGATTCACATTGCTTATCATACTTGAATCGTTTTGGATCGATAGACGCCTTGAAATCCTCGAAAATCCGGTCGGTAACAACGAGAGAATCGGGCGCGATAGAGTCGGGGTGTTCGGCTACATATTTAGTAACGAAGTCGTAAGCCCAATAGTCGGCTATAATATTATACAGCAAACGATTAGCTTCTTTTTCTTTCACAGTAACATCGGGAGTGATACCGCCACCATCGCGAACGACACGGCCGATACGAGTTTTAAACTCATGAGTAAGGCTGTCGGGAGTACGCGCCGGGCTACCATCGGGGTTTCGATGCGAATAGTCGAGAGCCTGAATTAAACGGCCCGAAGGGATATAATATCGTCCGGTAGTAATCTTGAGAATATCGCCATAAGGCAGCGGACGAGTACTCTGCACAAGACCTTTACCATACGAGCGCTCGCCTACGATGACAGCGCGATCAAGGTCTTGCATTGATCCTGAAAGAATCTCCGAAGCCGAAGCAGTGTTGCCATCGATGAGCATTGCAAGAGGAATTTTTGTATCGAGAGGCTTTGAGGTAGTCTTGTAGATTCGTTCATTGCGAGTATCACGTCCACGAGTACGAATTATTTCAGTACCCTTAGGCACAAAATTAGACGCAATTTGAACGGCGCTTTCGAGTAGCCCACCGCCATTGCCACGCAAGTCGATTACAAGCCCCTTGAGAGCAGGGTTCTGCATCATATCAAGGAGTGCTTCGCGCACTTGACGAGCACTATTCTCATTGAAGGTGGTGAGACGGATGTAACCAATGCCATTAGCATCGACACCATAGTAAGGGAGCGGATTTACCTTGATATCATCGCGAACGATGGAAAAACGCAGGAGAGAGTCTTCGACGTGAGGACGACGAACATCGACGGTTACTTCCGTACCGGCTTGACCACGGAGTTTCTTGCTCACATCGGAAACATTTGTTTTCGGAGTGATGGTATCGCCATCTACAGCAATGATAACGTCGCCGGCACGTAGACCTGTACGACGCGCAGGCGAATTCCACTGAGGTTCGCTGAATATTACGATATCGCCTCGCTTAGCAATTACCGAACCGATACCGGCATATTTACCTTGTGAGATAGCAAGAATTTCATCTTGATTGTCAGATGGATAATACTCGGTATATGGGTCAATCTGATAGAGCAATACATCGATTGTATTGTCCATAATATCGACCGCATTGAGAGTATCGACATAATTGGTCTGCAACTCCTTGACAATCGAATTGAAAGTCTTGAGTTTGCGCGAGAATTGGTCTTTTTTTACCGCCTGAGCGTTTGTAGTGATGCAAGCGCCCACGCAGAGGAGGATTAGTAATATGCTAAGGAATCGCTTCATAGCTTGTAAACGTTGTATTAGGGTCTAAAGTTTGATATTACGAGCCTCATCACGATCGGCTTCGAGTTGACTCCGGAGAGCTTCGATAGTGGTAAAATGCTGTTCCGACCGAAGTCGTGCCAAGAATGAAACCTCGATATACTTACCATAGAGGTCGCCATTGTAGTCGAAAATATTGATTTCAAACGACTTTGGAGCGTCGGGAGCATCAACGGTTGGACGATGGCCTATATTAGCCATACCGCGGTAAGTGTGCGAAGGATCGAGGTGCACCTCAACAGCATAAACGCCAGACGGAGGCAGGATTAAATCGGCTACATCCGGCTCAATATTCGCAGTCGGGAAACCGATAGTGCGACCGAGTTGCTTACCTTCCACTACAAGACCTCGGTAACGCCAATCGTGGCCGAGCATCTCGTGCGCCTTGGCAAAACTTGCCTCAGATATCGCAGCACGGACAGCAGTGCTATTGACAGACTCTCCTTCGGGCAGTGGCGGCATAGGCAGCACGGGGATGCAAGCCGACGAGAGAGCCTCTGCATCGGCACGGTCGCTGCCAATATGATTGTTAAAGCCCATCATAAACGCCTCAACGCCATAGTCGCGGTGGAGCATCGCGAGAAAATCGGCACCAGTCATGGCTAGAAGTTCACGATTTGTATCGAGGACGCGAACTTCGACATTAGTAACGCTCTCAATCAAGTCCTTACGAGTCTGAGGAGAAGAGAGGAGGGCCGGCTTGCTAATCGGCGCTACTATTGTCATGGGGTGCTGCGAAAAGGTGAGCGCAAGGGGAGTCAAGCCTCGACGAGCAGCTTCAGCTTCAAGCATATTAAGCACGAAAACATGCCCGCGGTGAACACCGTCGAACATACCTACAGTAGCCAAATAACGCTTTGAAGGCTTATCTGTCATAATTTACTTAGCAGGGAGATATTCGGTAAACTCAGAACCGGGTTTAACGAGCACAGCTTCAAAACCGAGAGCACGGGCAGCATCAACATTAGCCTGAGAATCGTCGAAGAAAAGAGTTTCTTCGGGGAGAATACCGAGTTGTTCAACAGTATAGTTGAAAATACCTGCGTCCGGTTTAGCTGAATGAGCTTCGAAAGAAGTAATCATACCGTCGAAATAGTCTTCGCGACGCAAACCTTCTTTTGCAAACTCGGTGGCAATAACACCACGCCACATAATGGGATTTGTGTTGCTAAGAAGGTAGATATTATATCCACGACAACGAAGATCACGCAGAGCTTCGAGGCGATGCGTCGGGATTCCCACAATAAACTTCTGAAAAGCGGTATCGATTTGGTAATCGGTTACATTGTCGGGCAATTTAGCATGTAGGGCAGCATGGAATTCGTCGACGTTAATAGAGCCGTCTTCGATAGCCATAAATATACCGGTCTGCGCATATAGCCCGAAATATGAATCGGCGTTTTCGAGCCCGAGTTCTTCGAAAGCATCAACGCAGTGCTGACGCTCAATGTCGATAATCACACCTCCGAGGTCGAAAAGAAGATTTCGAATCATTACGATAATGGTTTGTTAACTCAATTAGCCACAAAAAAAGGCAGCTCTAATCAAAAGATCAGAGCTGCCGGCTTAAGTAGCCCATAGGAGAATCGAACTCCTCTTTCAAGAATGAAAATCTTGCGTCCTAGCCGATAGACGAATGGGCCATCGTAAAAGCCTCAGTTACCTAGAGGCTGAATATCGTTAGCGATGCCTTATGCAGCGAGCTTAGCGATGTGCTTAGCCAACTTGCTCTTGAGGTTCGCAGCCTTATTTTTCGAGATAGTGTTCTTCGAAGCGAGGCGGTCGAGCATAGCTGTAACTTCGCGGTAGCGAGCTTCAGCAGCTGCCTTGTCGGTCATTTTGCGAAGGTTGCGAACAGCGTTGCGTGCAGTTTTGGCATAGTAGCGGTTACGGAGACGGCGGCTAGCAGTCTGACGGATGCGCTTTTTAGAAGAATCGTGGTTTGCCATTTTATGCGATAATTCGTTTATTCTGTTTTTAATTAGTAGCCCATAGGAGAATCGAACTCCTCTTTCAAGAATGAAAATCTTGCGTCCTA
>CAZYYV010000028.1:0-28746 GCA_964651295.1 uncultured Bacteroides sp. | reverse complement strand
CTCCCCCAAGCGGCAGCTGCCCCCGCGGTTAACAGCCAAATCGGCAGCAAGAGTACATTGACATTTTGGAAAGAACTAAAGCGTAAGCACCCGACTCGTCCGACACGTCCGACAAGTTCGACTGGTCCTAGTAATATCGGTCTGATAAAACAAAAGCGAACCCAATTGGATTCGCTTGGTGGAGTACAGCGGACTCGAACCGCTCACCTCGACACTGCCAGTGTCGCGCTCTAGCCAGATGAGCTAGTACCCCTTTATTTGCTACAAAGTTATAGATAAATTTTTAAAACTAAATCGCTATGCTTTGACTTTAATATGTGTTAATATTTTTATACGGATTTTAGATGTTTATTCCGTTTTTTTGTACTACCTTTACCGACACAATTATATATTATCATGAACAGACTTATTAAAAGTATTATCAGTGTTGTGCTTTTGTGTGTTGCAGGTGTTGCTGCTGCTCAAGAGCCTGTTGTTGTGGGCGCTGCCCGCGTAGATGAATACGTACCCGGACTCAAGGGCAAACGAGTTGCCCTGTTCTCTAACCATACCGGTATGGTTGGCGATCGTCATACCGTTGATATCCTTCTCGGTGAGGGCGTGAATGTTGTTACTCTTTTTTCTCCAGAACATGGTTTTCGTGGCACTGCTGATGCCGGTGAACATGTAGAAAGTGGTGTTGACGGCCCTACTGGATTGCCCGTTGCTTCGCTTTATGGCAAAGGTCGTGAGAAAGCGAAAGAAATCATTGCTGAAAACGTTGACGTAGTTGTTTGCGATATCCAAGACGTGGGTCTTCGCTACTATACATACTATTGCACAATGGTTTATCTTATGAATATTGCTGCAGAAAACGGTAAGGAATTTATCGTTCTTGACCGTCCTAACCCCAACGGTATGTATATTGATGGTCCTATCCTTGACATGAAATACGAGTCAGGTGTTGGGCGCCTACCCATCCCGGTTGTTCACGGTATGACTCTTGCCGAAATCGCTTTGATGACAAATGGTGAAGGTTGGCTCAAAGAAGGTCGTAAAGTAAACCTTAAGGTGGTGCCTTGCGATAATTACACTCACCAGACTCGTTACGCTCTCCCCATCGCTCCCTCACCCAACCTTCGCACAATGCTTTCGATCTACCTATATCCCTCTACTTGCTACTTCGAAGCTACTCCTGTGAGCCTCGGTCGTGGTACGGATATGCCTTTTGAGGTTTATGGTCATCCCGACATGAAAAATCGTGATTTTGAATTCACTCCTCGCAGCGTACCCGGTGCAAAGAATCCTCCTTGCCTCGATCAACTTTGCCACGGTGTTGACCTCCGCAACATTACCGAAGAAGAAGCTATCGCACAGGGTATCAACCTCGAATATATCATCGACTCTTATCGCGATCTAAATATGGATAGCGATAAATTCTTCCGCAATTTCTTCGAACTCCTCATCGGTCGTGGCGACATTCGCCAAATGATTATCGATGGTAAGAGTGCTGCTGAAATCAAGGCTACTTGGGCCGACGACGTTAAGAAATTCGCTGAACAGCGTCGTCCCTACTTGCTCTACGCTGAATAATTATTTATAACATCTTTATACTGATGAGCTTACCAGTAATTGTCATTATCACAATCGCAGCTTACTTCTCGCTGTTGATGGCGATTTCATATTTCGCCGCTCGCGGAAGTGACAACTCGACTTTTTTCACCGGAAACCGAAAGACTCCTTGGATGTTGGCAGCTTTCGCAACTATGGGTGCTGCTATTTCTGGTGTTACTTTTATTTCTGTGCCTGGCATGGTTGTCGGCAAAGGATACGCTTACTTGCAGATGATTCTCGGCTTCATCGTGGGATATTTTATCATTGCCTTCGTCCTGTTGCCTCTTTTCTATAAGAAGAATCTTATTTCGATTTACGGTTACCTTGAAGACCGATTCGGACGTTCGACTTATCGCTCGGGCGCTTGGTTCTTCTTTATCTCTAAGATGCTTGGTGCTGCTGTTCGTTTCTATGTAGTGTGCGCTGTACTCCAACTCTTAGTGTTCTCTCCACTTAACATCCCCTTCATTTTCAACGTTATAGTTACAATCGCCCTAATTTGGCTGTATACCGTTCAGGGCGGCGTGAAGAGCGTTATTTGGACTGATACCCTCAAGAGCTTTTGCCTTATTATGTCGGTAGTGCTCTGCATCTACTTCATCGCTACAAATTTAGGCTACTCCTTTGGCGAACTTACTGCAGCCATCTCAAATCACGAGACTGCGCGTATGTTCTTCTTCGACGATCCCAAAGCGGGTACTTACTTTTGGAAGCAGTTCCTCGCTGGTGTATTTATGGCGATTGCAACTAATGGTCTTGATCAAGATATGATGCAGCGTAGCCTTGCTTGCAAAGATGCTCACGAAAGTCAAAAGAATCTTATCGTAGCAGGTATCACACAATTCTTCGTTATCTCGTTGTTCCTTATCCTCGGTACTCTTCTCGTTATCTTCTTGGATAGCAACGGTATCGCTATGCCTGAGAAAACCGACGAAATATTCGGTATGGTTGCAACACATCCCTCGATGCCGATTATTGTTGGTATCCTATTCGTGCTCGGCCTCATCTCTGCTGCTTATTCTGCTGCCGGTTCTGCACTCACCTCGCTCACAACCTCATTTACAGTCGATATTCTTGGTGCTCACAAAACCGGTGATGATGCGCGTCTTACACGCACTCGTAAACTCGTTCACATGGCAATGTCAGTGTGTATGGGTATCGTTATCATCGTGTTCTACTACATCAGTAACCAAGATGCTATTTCGGCTGTTTATACTCTTGCATCATATACCTACGGCCCTATCCTTGGTCTATTCGTTTATGGTATGTTCTGTAAGAAACCTGTTCACGACCGTCTCGTGCCTGTTGTCTGTGTTGCTGCTCCATGCTTGTCTTGGGTGGTACAGTACGCTCTCCATGCATGCTGGGGCTACGAAACAAGTTTCGAACTTTTGATCATCAACGCTCTCATCACAGTTCTCGGCCTTGCCATCCTCTCGGTTGGCGCTAAGAAAACCGAAGTGAAATAACTCGACACTCTATGCCTCGCGACCTTTTCAATCGCTATATATGGCTGGTCGACACGATTCGTCGATATGGTCGTATTACCAGAGCTGAATTGGACGAATGTTGGCGTAAATCGCAATTCTCCGGCGGCGCTTCGATGCCTAGGCGCACTTTTGCTAATTATCGTCTTGCCGCCGAAGAAATGTTTGACATTGAAATAAAATGTGATCCCGCGACCTTCGAATATTATATCGAGGGTCGCGGTGATGCACATAACGATACCGTTACCGATTGGCTTCTCAATACAGCCGTAACTAACGAATTGGTTACCAATAGTCGCGATGTAGCGTCAAAAATATTTATTGAAAATATCCCTTCCGCGAGAGAATTTCTCGCTCCTGTCGTCGAAGCTCTTAGATGCAATCGTACTATTAAATTCGACTATCAGGCATACTATAGAAGCCAGATTTCACGTGATGTTGTCTTTGAGCCTTATTGCCTTAAACTATTCCGACAACGATGGTATATAACAGGTCGACATTCCCAGCAAAATCGCATTAAAACCTATGCTCTCGATCGAATGTCTTCGCTAATTATCCTTCGCGAGACATTTGTGCCCGACCCTTCGTTTGATCCGCAGGATTACTTCCGATATTCTTTCGGTATTATGTCGGCAAAAGGAAAAGTGCATAAAATCGTGCTTAAGGTCGATCCTCAAAAAGCAAAATATTTTCGTACTCTTCCATTACATCCATCGCAGGAAGAGACCATAAACGACTACTATTCGCTTTTTACTTATCGAATGCGTCTCACATCAGATCTCGTCGCTGAACTCCTATCTCACGGCTCGCAAGTTACAGTCTTGCAGCCTAAAGAACTCATCGCAATGATTCTCGACGAACTATTCCACTCTCTCGCAAACTACGACGTATAGTTTATAACGCATAGCATAATATATAATGCGCCCCACGAGATGAACTCGTAGGGCGCTAATATTATAGCGACTTATAATTAATTAGTCGACAAATTCGATGAGGACGGCGTCGGTGCCGACTACTTCGTTTGTATTAACGAAGATGCGCTTAACTACGCAGTCGCGTTCGGCTGTTACGTCGTTTTCCATCTTCATTGCTTCGTAAACGAGAAGTATGTCGCCTTTCTTAACTGCGTCTCCGGGCTTAACGTCGATCGAGATAATGCGACCGCCCATAGGTGCTTTAAGAGTAGGACCGGTGATGGGTTCCTGGGCAGCTTTTACTTCTACCTTTTCTTCCACAACTACTTCGGGTGCATTTGCCTTGTATTCTTCTTCACGGCGTTTGCGGAGGAAGGTATTGGCTACGGTAGGTAGAAGTTCAAGAAGTAGTTCTTCTTCGCGGTTTGATGCCAAAGGCACATTGCCGTATTCGGGTAGTGTGGGATTTGTAGGCTTCTTGTATGTGCTTACGTCGTAGGGCTTTTCGATAGGGCTTCCGGTGATTTTTTCGCGGAATGCAGGATCTACTGGCACGGGTGTATGGCCGTATTCGCCCTTAACGAGGCTGATAAACTGGTTAGAAGGATTCGAGTAATCGGGGTTGCCTTTCTTACGGTCAAGTGCTACAGATACTGCCTGCGAACCAACAATCTGGCTGGTAGGTGTTACGAGGGGCACGAGACCTGCATCACGGCGTACCATCGGGATCAAGCGCATTGCATCTTCAAGAAGATCGGATGCACCGAGGCTCTTGAGCTGTGCAACCATATTTGAGTACATACCACCGGGTACTTCCGCATTCTTAACGATTTCGTTGGGTTTGGGGAAACCGAAATATTCTTCAATTGCGTGGCATGCATCAAGAAGGGCTGCTTCATCTCCGGCTTTCGCTGCTGCGATAGCACGGTCGAACTGTGCGTCAACTTCTGCAGGAAGTGTGTCTTTGAGAGGATCAAATTCACGAGGCATCTTGCCGAGGTCGAATGCTTTGAGTGATTCGCGAGCTCCACGGAGGCGTGTGCGGATTTCGCCTACAACTTCCATGTTTGCTTCGAGTTCGATGCCGAGTTTCTTGGTGAAGATGTAGATCAATTCAATGGCAGGTGCGGCTGAACCTCCTCCGAACCACCAAATGTTAGTGTCGAGGATGTCTACACCATTGATGATTGCCATAAGGCTCGATGCAAGACCATAGCCGGGGGTACAGTGGGTGTGGAAGTCAACGGGCACCTTGAGGGCTGCTTTGAGTTTCGAGATAATCGAAGCTGCGCGGAGCGGGTTGACAAGACCTGCCATATCTTTAAGAGTGATAATCTTAGCACCAAGAGCTTCCATCTGACGAGCTTTCTCAACGAAATATTCGTCGGTGAAAATCTTTTCGGGTTCTTCGGCTTTCTTGCCGAAAAGACGTGCGAAGAAACCGGGCTTTTCGGCAGGTGCTTCGGGTTTGGGGTCAACTGTGTAACATACTGCACCGTCGGCAATACCACCGAGTGAGTTAATCAAACGGATCGACTCTTTTACGTTATCAATATCGTTGAGAGCATCGAAGATACGCATTACATTCAAGCCATTTGTGATAGCTTCTTTGTAGAATCCTTCGAGCACGTTATCGGGATAAGGTACATAGCCGAAGAGGTTGCGGCCACGTGAGAGAGCAGAGAGAAGCGACTTTCCTTTGGTGGCCTTGGAGATGATGCGTAGACGATCCCAGGGTGATTCATCGAGGTAGCGCATCACTGAGTCGGGTACAGCACCGCCCCATACTTCCATAATATAGAAGCCGGCGTTTTCGTACAAAGGCAGCATTTTATCGATTTCTGCCTGGCTTAAGCGAGTAGCGAAGAGCGACTGCTGGCCATCGCGAAGGGTAAGGTCGCGAATTTTCAATTTGCGTTGTTCCATTGTTTATTCGTTTTGTTAATGGATGGTCTTTTCTATGCTTATATTCAACCGCAAAATTAAAACAATGTTTTGGATTGCGGAAATATTTCCGCATTATTTAAAGCCCCGTTAAACTTATTTACACAATTTTCGGGCTATATTAATCTTGTTTTAAATAGCAAAGAAGCGGCTGAAGGCTGCAATAGTATATTGATGGTCGGCGGCTGATGCTGTTTCGCTTGCTGAGTGCATAGCCCAAAGAGGTGCCCCCATATCGACTCCTCGTAGGGGAATTTGGGACGTAAGAATATTGCCGAGTGTCGATCCTCCCGCGACATCGCTATGATTCACAAAATACTGGCATGGTACGCCTGCTTCGCGGCATAATTCGGCAAAGACTGCGGCTGAATCTGCATCGGTCATATACTTGCAGTTGGCGTTTACTTTTATGCACGGACCATGGCCGAGTGTCGGATGATTGGTCGGGTCGTATTTCTCAACGTAGTTGGGGTGCAATCCGTGGGCGTTGTCTGCCGAAATCATAAACGAGTCGGCTACTGCTCGCATATAGTCGCTTTCATCGCCGCCTTGACAGAAGGCGATTCGTCGAAGAATGTGTTCAAGAATAGGCGAGGCTGCTCCTTGCTTGGTTCCCGATCCGGTTTCTTCGTTGTCGAATATGGCTAGGACGCGAGTGTGTGCCGATGTAGTATCTGCTTGCTCGAGTAGAGCTGTCAAGCCGGCATGAACCATCGAAAGGTCGTCAAGGCGGCCGGAGCAGACCATTTCGCCGTGCAATCCTACAGTTGTAGCTTTCTGTGTATTGTAGAGCGAAAGATCGAAATCTATGATGTCATCTGCGTTTACGCCTAATTCTGCCGCTACAAGGTCTCGGATAGTTCTTTTATGAGAACTGCAATCAAGCGATAATATAGGCAACATATCTTTTTGTTTTGAGAGTTTATTGCCTTCATTTACCGCGCGATTGAAGTGAATCGCAAGATGCGGAATCACGAGTATTGGACGATCGATACGTACTAAGCGTCTTATTGGATGGAGCGGGTCGGTTCCGCGTAGCATCACTCTGCCGGCTATCGATAGTGGACGATCAAACCAAGTGTAGAGTATCGGACCGCCATATACTTCGGTATTAAGTTTTATACCACCTCCTTCGCATGCTATCTCGCAGTTCGGCTTGATGCGGAAACATGGCGAATCGCTATGAGCTGCAATTAGATGATAGCCTGTTGCGGCATCACCGCTTCCGACGATAAATGCAAAGATTGCAGAGCCGTTTTTTACCACGTAGTGGCGGGCTCCGGGGACAAGTGTCCAGGCAGAACGCATATCGAGTTCGGTAAAGCCGGCAGCTTCTAGGCGTCGACGTGTTGTCTCTACTGCCCAAAAGTTGACGGGCGATTCATCGAGAAATGTGCAAAGGTCGCTTACTATGTCTTTCATTCTTGGTCGAAACTTACGTTGTGGTATATGTAGTTTGCTGCGCGGAGAGCACTACAAATTGTCTCTGAAAGGTAGCTTGCAAAGCGGTATTTAAGGTCTGCGAGTACGTCCGGAATCATCGCGGGCGTAACTTGACCAACGGTTGCCGCAAAATCAGCCATTGCCTGATAGATGTCGGCAAGTTTTTCAGAGAGCGATACCGCTATCGGGGTGTCGGAGTAGCGCATCTCATCGGCTGGAGTATCGAGATACATATCATTTTCGCCCAGCACAACGCTCATATCCATCATTACGCCATTGTATTGCTCTTCGGTAATGGTGTCGTAGATCGCTCCGGTTTCTTCTGCTTCAGTTTCTTCGTCTTCTTCGTAAGGACGCAAGTCGCAGATGGTTATGTAGATACGAGGAAGATAACGGAGAACATCGCGTACAAATTGACGTGGCTCTTTCTCGCGGCTTTGGGCTACGATTTTGCAGTATTCGATAGCGAGCCCTGCCAACGAAAGTGCTGCGGGTGATATGTTGCTCATTTTGTTTCGGGTTGGTAAAGACGGTTGTCTATGATGTATTTGTAAACGCCTGTAGGAAGAAAATAGTTCATGTTCTGTCCTTTGGCTATTGCATCGCGTATAAATGTGCTCGAAAGGTCGATCATTGGAGCTTGTGCAACTTCCAATCCGGCAATATGGATATCGTCTACTGGATAGCCGGGACGAAGATAAACTATCACTCCATATTGATCAAGAATTCGTTGCGGTTCGCGCCACTGTTCGAATATTCGCCAATTGTCGCTGCCGATTATCAATTTAAAACGGAGGTTTGGATAGCGCTCTGCGAGCAAATCGAGGGTATTGATGGTGTACGAAGGGCGAGGCATTGTCAGCTCGATATCGCAAATGTCTATGTTTTTAGCCCCTTTGGCAGCTATTGACAACATTTGCAGACGTTTCATGTCGGGTTGCAGGCCGCTCGCTTTTTTTAGCGGATTGCGAGGCGAAAGTGTAAGCCACACCTGATCGACATAGCCCCACTGTGCCAAATATGATGCAAGCATCATATGACCGATATGAACGGGGTTGAATGAACCGCCGAGAATGCCTACCGTTTCCATTCTATTGTGCTATAAATTCGCTTATGATGCGGTGTGTGTCGCTGATAGCCGGCTCTAGTTGGTCGTTGACTACTTGGCAATCGAACTCGGGAGCACGCGAGATTTCGTATTCGGCACGATTGACGCGTACATCGATGACATCGGTAGTTTCGGTGCCGCGAAATTCGAGTCGACGACGCAATTCATCAATACTTGGAGGTGCAATAAAGATAGTGAGCGCTGAGTCTCCATAGATTTTCTTCACACCGAGGGCGCCGTTTACATCGAGATCGAGTATGATGTTATGACCTTCGCCGGTGATACGCTCAACTTCGCTATGAAGTGTGCCGTAGAAACGTCCGGGATATACTTCTTCGTACTCTACAAATCCTCCATCTGCAATCTTGCTGCGGAACGATTCTTCGGTCATAAAATAATAATTTACACCATCGACTTCGCCTTCCCGAGGTTGACGTGTGGTGGCTGATACGGCAAATCCGAGGTTGAGGTCTTCGCCCTTGAGGAGCGCATTGATTATTGTTGACTTGCCGCAGCCCGAGGGGGCTGCGACAACTATAATTTTTCCTTTTTGCTTCATATATTATTGGTGTGCAGGGCGGAGTAGATCGTTTACTGTCTTAACTGGGTTAAAGGTCGATGCGGGTACTTCGACAAATACGGTATTCCAATTGCTCATAGCACCATTCCATAGACCGGGAAGCTCTAGAGCGCGAAGATCG
Organism: uncultured Bacteroides sp.; assembly: GCA_964651295.1. Lineage (GTDB taxonomy): Bacteria > Bacteroidota > Bacteroidia > Bacteroidales > Muribaculaceae > CAG-873. The sequence continues at coordinate 19,556 of CAZYYV010000028.1, read as the reverse complement.
CGACCTCCGGCTGATTTTTCTGAGATGAAACCGGTTGCGGAGTCTACATATTCGGGCAAATTGTAGTGGCTGCCATCAAGGCGTTTGAGATAGCAAACGAGGTCTACGGGATTGAAGTAGCCGGCTTTCTGCATCATTTCTGCATTTTCGGGCTTCGAGAGGTCAATCTGAGTCGATTCAAGAATCTGAGGTGCTACCGAGCGACCATCTGATGCGAATGTGTTGTACGGACCACCACCGGGTTCGCCTTCGTTACGTACCATACCGCACACGCGAAGCGGTCGGTCGAGCACGGCTTTAAGTGCGTTGGCACGTGCGCTTAAGGGCTGGGTAGAGTCGAGGTCTTTTGAGAAGTAGCAGAGTGTACCTTCTACAAAGTCGGTAGCTTCTTCTACGATATCTTCGGTAGGGGTGTTGAGTTCGGTAAGAAGGTGGTCGATTGTGTCGTGAACAAGCATAAGCATACCGCCGAGCATCTTCTTATATTCTATAGTAGATGTGCGGTGCTTGTCTGCTACTACGTTATCGATATTTTTAACGAATACAACCGATGCATCGATGTCGTTGAGGTTTTCGATTAGGGCTCCGTGGCCACCGGGGCGGAATACGAGACGTCCCTCATCATCGCGGAAGAGTTCGTTATCAGGAGTTACTGCGATTGTATCGGTCGAGGGTTTCTGTTCTGAAAGTGATACTTCATATTTCACGCCGAAACGCTGCTCCATTGCAGGAACGGCTTCGCGGAGTTTTGCTTCAAATAATTCGCGGTGATTCGACGATACAGTGAAGTGTAGGCGAACTTTACCTCCATTCGAAGCCGCTGTCTGAGCACCTTCGGCTAGTTGTTCTTCTAGGGCTGTGCGTACGCTGCCATCGTCATATTTGTGGAATGTAAGGAGAGCTTTGGGAAGCTGGCCGTAGTTCAGACCTTCGCCTTTAATGATGGCCGCAACGAGGTCTTTATATCGTCCGGCTGCGATAAGGCTTTCGGCTGTTGTTCCTTCGCCGTGAATACGAGCTATGGTAGCTTGGAGTTCGCCATAAAATGCGAAATCTTTGATTTTTTCTACTAATTGTGCAACTGGTGTTCCGGCTGCAGGCACTTCTTCGTTACCATTCACAAAAGCAAAGAGAGCCTTAAACATACGAGAGGCTGCTCCTGATGCTGGCACGAATTTCAGCACATCACCGCCATCTGACAAGAAATCTTCCCAACGAGCATTGCAAGCTTCGGCAAGATCTTTGTCGACTGCCAGCATGCCGGCTCCGGGTGCTGAAGGTGATTCGATGCGGAGGTAGGGGAAACCGGTGCGGAAGCGTTCTAGTTGTGCTTCTACTTGTTCGAGACTGATGCCTTTTGAGCGGAGTTGCTCAAGGTCGGCTGGTGTGAAATTTGCCATTATAATATGTTTGTGAAGTTTATTATTCTATTTGAAAAGTTTGGACGCAAATTCAGTAAGATAGATTCGCCAATTCTTCCAGATATGGCCGTCATTACTTTCGTAATATTCGTATGAATAGCCGTTTTTATCAAGAATTTTGCGATATTCAACATTTGCGTTATAAAGAAAATCGGTATTTCCGATTGCTATCCAATATAGTGCAGGGTGTTTGTCGAATTGGGCTTTCAATTTGCCTTCGAAGTCGGTATAAATAGACGATTTTGCTGCTTGATTGGGTCGTATTGCTGCTGAAAACAGCCCTATATAGTCGAACATATCAGGATATTCTTTCGAAATATGCAGAGAGTGAAATCCGCCCATCGAAAGACCGGCTATTGCACGCGACGACTTTTTTGCAATAGTGCGATAGTGGGTGTCGATGTAGTTTACTACTTCCGGAAAAGATGCTTCAAACGAACCATCCATTGTCTTGGGTAACTGAGTGGTTGGAGCCAAAAGTCCGGCGCTGGTTTCGCCTGGAGCAGCCTCTTGCGAAGCATTTCCGTTGGTCATTACCACAATCATAGGTTCTGCCTTCCCTTGTGCAATAAGATTATCGAGAATCTGAGCTGCGCGTCCAAGTTCGGTCCACGCATTTTCATCGCCTCCCATCCCATGTAGTAGGTATAATACGGGATAGCGCTTATTTCCGGCTTCATACCCTGCAGGAGTATAAACGGTCATTCGGCGATTCATGCCGAGCGAGGGGCTTTCGTACCATACTTTCGAAACTGTGCCATGAGGAACATTATCGACACGATAAAGGTCGGCTCGTTCGCCCGGTACGATGAAAATATTTGTTATCGATGTTACGTCGCGAAGTTGGTAGACGTTAGATGGATCGGTAATCTTAAGAGAGTCTACAATAAATGTATAGCTATATAATTCCGGCGATAGTGTCGATGTGGTATATTCCCAAATACCATCGTTATTTTTTACTAGATTGGCGTGCCCCGGAGCATCGAATTGGCCGAATGGGGTCGAAATTTTCTCCGTAGGTAGAAAATCTCCGGTTACCTGCACCATCTTTGCCGTTGGGGCGTTGAGACGGAATGTAACAGACTTATCTTGATTTACTTCGGGTGATGTCAAAGCTGGCACTCCCCAAAGAGCTTGCTGCGAAAATGCCGATAGCGATATCACCATCAGTGATACGAAAGATATAATGCTTTTCATAGCTTATTAATCGCTGTTAAAAACTATGGCAAAAATAAGCATTTTTTATAGCACTCCCAAATAAATCTTATGCGCTAATAACGAAAGTTGGCGAGCAAAGAATAAATTTTATCGTTATGCATTCTTATGGAGGGTGTGTTCTCACCCCTTCTTTGCAAAAATACGATCAACGATTTGAGCGATCGCGCAGTCTCCGGTGATATTGCAAGCGGTGCCGAAGCTATCCATTGCTATGTAGAGGGCTATCATCATTGCGTTGTCGGCTTCTGTAAATCCGAGAATACTTGTGAGGATGCCGAGCGATGCCATAATTGCTCCTCCGGGTACTCCGGGGGCTGCTACGATAGTGATGCCGAGCATCGCAATGAACCCCAAAAATGTAACGAAGTCGAATGGCATTCCTTGTACAAGCATTAAGGCTATTGCACACGATACTATTTTAAGGGTCGACCCCGACATATGGATTGTGGCACAAAGAGGTATGACGAATCCGGCGACATCGGCGCTTACTCCGTTGCGGATGGTACGTTCAAGGGTTACAGGGATAGTTGCAGCCGACGATTGTGTGCCAAGCGCTGTGGCGTATGCCGGCATCATTGTGATGAGTGATTTGAATGGATTGCGGTGAGAGAAAAGGCTCGCTATAAGATATTGAACCACCAAAACTCCGACGTGAAGAACGAAGATTATAGCGATTATCTTTATGAATGTCATTAGGATAGGAGCAACAGTCCCCGCTGCGGTCATATTAAGAAAAATGCCGAAAATGTAGATGGGGAGGAGGGGGATAATTAGTTTAGATATTACGAGTTGTATTGCGCTCCGGAAGTCGCTAAGCAAATTCTTGAGTGTCGCGGTGCTTTCGGGTAGTATGGCACAGCTAAGCCCGAGTAGAAATGCTAAAACAAGCGACGACATCACCGACATAAGTGGCTCGATTGTGATAGTGAAGTAGGGTAGTGGGGTCAGATCGGCTCCGCTACCTGAAGTTGAGAATGTTACATCGCCTATCAGTGACGGAAATATCGATGAGGCGGTTGCGTAGGCGAGTATGCCTGAGCAGAGAGTCATTGCGTAAGCTATCAAGACTGTTGCACCGAGCATTGCTCCGGCGCGTTTGCCTATGTCTGCGATTGCAGGTGCTACAAAACCAACTATGAGCAAGGGTACTATAAAGCCGAGCAACTCGCTGAAGTTGCTGCCAAAGGTAGAGAAGCAACGTGAGAGCCACAATGGGAATATGTTGCCGGCTAAGATGCCAAGAAGAATTGCTATAACGATGCGGCCGAGTAGGCCGATGCGGAATGTCTTATTTCTCATGGTTGGTGTTGTCTATTTATTGTGAATCTGAGGTTTGGTCGGAGTTGTCAGGCTCGTCTGCTGGGACGAGTCGAGCGCTGAGCTCCCATAGTGCATAAATGGGGATAAATGTAAGGAAGAGAGTAAACGGGTCGCCGGTCGGTGTAACGATTGCTGCTACAATTAGTAGTGCTACGATAGCGTGGCGGCGGTAAGTGCGGAAGAATGACCGATGTAATAGTCCCATTTTGCCTGTAAACCATGCCAAAAGGGGCAGTTCAAACACGGCTCCCATCATCAGAAGGAGCATGAAGAAGTTGTCCATGTACGAATCCAGTGATACGATCGGTCGGATTGCCTCACTGATTTGATATGTGGCAAGAAAGCGGACTGCAAGCGGGAAAATAAGAAAATAACCTGTAGCTGCTCCTAAATAGAACATCAAGTTGCCAAAAACAAAGGCTTTGACTGCTCCGCGACGCTCATGTTCATAGAGCGCTGGAGCGATAAATCCCCACAATAAATATATTATGATAGGGAATCCGAGTGCGACAGCTGTCCAACACGCCGCTGAGAGGTGGATGAATAGCTGAGAGGTGAGTTCGATACTGACTATGTCGACTTTGAATGATGGGTCGGCTGATACAAGTTCGCCAAATCCGGTCGCTTCGGCTATCTTATCGAAAATGACGTACGTAGGGAAAGTACCTGAGCATGGTGCCATGATTACATTGTCGAATATCCATGGCATCGCTATGAATGCACCGACTGCCAATACCGCTAAAACTATAGCGATACGCATCACCACTCGACGTAGCACATCGAGGTGATCCCAAAAGCTCATTTGCTGTTCGGATGCAGCCAATTTTGAAAGTAAAGTGTGTTACGAACGATCTTTGCCGAGGTTTTCGCTTTCGTTCGATTCGGTTTTTGCTGCTTTGGGCTGTCCTTCGATTGGACGGTTCATTTCTTCGCGAGCTTCTTCCATCCCTTTGCGGAATGAGTGTACGCCTTTGCCGAGGCCTCGCATTAATTCGGGTATCTTTTTGCCGCCGAAAAGAAGGAGAATAACGAGGAAGATGATAATAAACTCCCAGCCACGCAAGCCGCCGATGAAGCAAGGTATGAAGATTAATTTTGTCATAATTATCGTCGTTGAGGAGAGTTAAAAAAACTGATTTGAGGTATTATGTTGTAAAGTTACGAATATTTCAGTAAAAATTCCTAACTTTGCACCACTTTTTAGGATATTTTTAAAAACACAAATATGAAAGCTTATGTTTTCCCTGGCCAGGGCGCTCAATTCGTAGGTATGGGCAAAGACCTCTACGATAACAACGCTGAGGCTCACGACCTTTTTGAAAAGGCTAACGATATTTTGGGTTTCCGTATCACCGATCTTATGTTTGAAGGTACTGATGAAGACCTTCGTAAGACTGCGGTTACTCAGCCCGCAATCTTCCTTCACTCGGTAATTCTTGCTAAGTCGCTCGGTATCAAACCTGATATGGTTGCCGGCCACTCTCTTGGCGAATTCTCTGCTCTCGTTGCAGCTGGTGCTCTCAGTTTCGAAGACGGTCTCCGTCTCGTTGCTGCTCGTGCAAATGCTATGCAGAAAGCTTGCGAACTCACCGAATCTACTATGGCTGCAGTTATCGCTCTCCCCGACGAAAAAGTTGAAGAAATCTGCGCTGGCGTTGAAGGCGTTGTCGTTTGTGCTAACTACAACTGCCCCGGTCAGCTTGTTATTTCGGGCGAAGTAGCTGCTATCGATGCTGCTTGCGAGCTTCTCAAAGCTGCAGGTGCTAAACGTGCACTCAAACTCAAAGTTGGTGGCGCATTCCACTCTCCCTGCATGGAACCCGCCCGTGCCGAACTCGCCGAAGCTATCGAACGCACTGAGGTACACACTCCCGTATGCCCCGTTTATCAGAACGTTGACGCTCTTCCCCACACAGATCCCGCTGAAATCAAAGCAAATCTTGTGGCTCAGCTTACTGCTCCTGTACGTTGGACTCAGACCGTGCGCAATATGGTAGCTAACGGTGCTGCTGAATTTGTAGAACTCGGCCCCGGTAAAGTACTCCAGGGTCTCGTAAGCAAAATCAGCCCCGAAGTAGCTGTATCAGGTATGCAATAATCACATACTCAACTCACAAAAAAACGCGCATCGGCATCGGTGTGCGTTTTTTTATAGCGATGTGTTAAAGCATCCAAAACAGAAACTAAAAGATTTTTTGCAGTCGCTTGGATTACTATTGAAAAATAAGTACTATCTTTGCCGTACTATGAACAATCGAGTAGAATCAAACCTTCCCGGAGCGGCTCTGATTGTAGCCGCTATGTTAGTTGTTTTGTTAGTGCCTTGGCTTGGTGAAACCCTCTTTTATTCTAAGGGGGAGCCGCGAGAGGCAATTGTCGGTATGTCGATTATCCAAAGTGGTGAATGGATTTTGCCGATCAATTATGGCGTTGATATACCCTTTAAACCACCGTTTCTCGGTTGGCTTATCGCTATTTTTGCATATATCTTCAATGGTGGGGTAGTCAACGAATTCATATCGCGTCTGCCTTCAGCATTGGCTGCCATTGCAATGGTGATGGGTGGATTTTATTGGGCTCGTCGCGAGCGTGGTACTCGTTTTGCCATGATTTTCTCTTTCGTAACGATTTGTAGTTTCGAAGTTTTTCGTGCGGCCCTTGCTTGTCGCCTCGACATGGTGCTCACGGCTTGCATGGTAGGTGCAATATATATAATGTATTACATCCGCGAATACAATCCTCGCTATAAAGCCCTACTCTATGGGGCAATATGGTTGCTTCTCACTTGTGCAACTCTTACCAAAGGCCCTATTGGTGCTATGTTGCCGTGCTTTGTAGTGGGCGTATATCGACTTTTACGTCGTGATAGTTTCTTTCCAACGCTTTTCAAGATGCTTGGTTTAGCTCTTGCTGCACTCGTTCTGCCGGCTGTGTGGTTCTATGCGGCATATTTGCAAGGTGGAGAGCATTTCTATGATCTTATGATGGAGGAGAATTTCGGCCGCTTGTTCGGTACTATGTCATACGAAAGTCATGTCAATCCGTGGTGGTACAATGTAATTACACTCGTTGCCGGCTTATTGCCGTGGACCGTTCTCTTGATTGTATCAGCTGTCTCGGCTCGTGGTATTAATCGCCCCTCGCTTAGCAATGCCGCTTTATTGTCGGTTACGGCCGCATCATTAGTATTCCTTTTCTATTGTATTCCGGCAAGTAAACGTTCGGTATATCTGTTGCCGTGCTATCCCTTTATTTGCTACGGCATTGCCAATTTAATCGATTGCATTTCGGTCCGTAAAGCAGTGCGATTCTTCACTTGGTTTATGGCAATCCTTGCCATTATTGCGCCTTTCGCTCTTATTGGATTGCAGATTTTCCCGATAGAAAAATTGCCGATTGAATCTATTCTTTGGTGGAGATATATTATCCTCGCAATTCCTTTTGGTGTAGGTGTTGCATGGTTTGTAAATCGTCATAGCCCCGTAGGCCACCTTTGTGTAACGATTTGGGCAATGTACTTGGCGTATGTCGCTGTTGGTATGCCAGCAGTGCTTAATCCTAAGAGCGATATTCGAGTTATCGAACGACTTGAACAGGCTAGCGATAAAGAAATTCTATCGGTAGGTCCGACTCGCTTTTTCTCCTTGAATTTCTATCTTGGCGACCGTATTCGTCCGGTGACTGATTTCGACGAAGCAGAAAAATATCCTGCGGGAACTATTGTATTGGTACATAACCCCGATGAAACTTTCGGTAAAAACGAAAATTTCTCATATGATATTTTACTTGAACGTTCGTGCGACCATCGGCGTTCTATCGGTATAGCCGTAAGAAAATAAATGTATAATAACTTTACTATTGAAAGAAATGATTAGTCCTAAAATTCAAGATGCGATTAACGCGCAGATTAATGCCGAATTCTGGTCGGCTTACCTTTACCTCTCTATGGGTATGCATTTCGAAGCCGAAGGACATGCCGGTATAGCCAATTGGTTTCGTATTCAGTTTAAGGAAGAGCAAGCTCACGCCGAAATCTTCATCAATTACCTCATCCAGCGCGGCGGTCGTGTAGAACTCAAGCCTATTGATGCTGTGCCTACCGAATGGGCTTCGCCACTCGCTGCTTTTGAAGCTACACTTGAGCACGAAGAAAAGGTAACTTCGCTCATCAACAATCTCTACGCCCTCGCTGAAAGCGAACACGACTACGCTACCCGTGGCAAACTTGATTGGTTTGTATCAGAGCAGGTTGAAGAAGAAGAAACAGCCAAGAACCTCATCGACCGTCTCAAACTTGTAGGCGATAACGGACTTGCTCTATTTATGCTCGATCAGGAACTCGCTGCTCGTGTTTACAACGTGCCGGCACCCCTCGCTACAGCTGCAGAATAATAATCTAACAGATATATGAGTGTCGACTGCTTGCGCTGTCGGCACTTATTATATTTAAAAGTGGAATAAAATTTACTTAAATTTGGCGCTTTAAAAGAAAAGTAGTAATTTCGTAAATTATAAAAAGTGAAATTATTTTTCCAAATATAAAATGGACTCAAAGACACTTAACCGTGCGGCCGATAATATTCGTATTCTCGCCGCTTCGATGGTCGAACAGGCCAAATCCGGTCACCCCGGTGGCGCCATGGGTGGCGCCGACTTTGTCAACGTGCTTTATTCGCGCTTCCTAGTTTGTGACCCCGATGATCCTACTTGGTTTGCTCGCGACCGTTTCTTCCTTGACCCGGGTCATATGTCGCCGATGCTTTACTCAGTGCTCGCTCTCGCCGGTCACTATACCATCGACGAACTCCGCCAGTTCCGTCAGTGGGGCTCGGTTACTCCCGGACACCCCGAGCACGACCCCGAACGCGGTGTTGAGAATACTTCCGGCCCTCTCGGTCAAGGTCATGCTATGGCTGTCGGTTGCGCTATTGCTGAACGCTTCCTTGAAGCTCGTTTTGGCAAAGTCGTATCGCACAAAACTTATGCGTTCATCTCTGATGGCGGTATTCAGGAAGAAATTTCGCAAGGTGCTGGTCGTATAGCCGGACACCTCGGCCTTTCTAATCTTATCATGTTCTACGACTGCAACGGCGTTCAGCTGTCTACCATGGTAGATGCAGTCGACGAAGAAGATTATGCTGCCAAATATCGTGCTTGGCACTGGAATGTAATCGAAATAGACGGTAACAATCCTGAGGAAATTGCCAAAGCTATCTGTGCTGCTGAAACCGAAACACAGAAGCCTACTCTCATTATTGGTCGTACAATCATGGGTAAAGGCTTGGTTGATGCGAATGGTGGCTCGTTCGAAAATATGATGTCGACACACGGTCAGCCCGTAAGTAAGGCTGGTGCTGATGTTGCAGCTACTATCGCAAACCTTGGTGGCGATCCCGAAAATCCTTGGGTAATCTTCCCCGAAGTAGAAAAGCTCTATGCTGATCGTAGTGAAGAGCTTCGCAAAATCGTTGCTGACCGTCGCAAAGAATATCAGGAATGGGCTGAAGCAAATCCGGGTCTTGCTATCGAACTCAAAGGCTATATCGAAAACGTCCTTCCCGAAATCGACTATACTGCCATTGCTCATAAGGCTAATATCTCGACTCGCCAAGCTTCTGCTGATGTACTCGGGGTGCTCGCAGAAAAAGTCGGTAATATGATTGTTTCATCTGCCGACCTCGCAAACTCTGATAAGACCGACGGATTCCTTAAGAAAACTCATGCATTTGTTCGCGGTGACTTCTCTGGCGCTTTCCTTCATGCCGGTGTAGCCGAACTAACTATGGCTGCTATCATGAACGGTATCCTACTTCACGGTGGCCTTCATGCCGCTTGCGGAACTTTCTTCGTATTCTCAGACTATATGAAGCCTGCAGCTCGTATGGCAGCTCTTATGGAACTTCCTGTTAAGTACATTTGGTCACACGATGCATTCCGTGTTGGTGAAGACGGACCTACTCACGAGCCTATCGAACAAGAAGCTCAGCTTCGACTTATGGAACAGATTCGCAACTTCAGTGGTCGTCCTTCGATGCTAGTTCTTCGTCCTGCCGATGCTGCTGAAACATCTGTCGCATATAAGATGGCAATGGAAAACCTCCATACTCCCACTGCACTTATCCTTTCTCGTCAGGATCTCAAAGACCTTCCGGCTCCCGAAGGTCAGACCCGTGCCGAAGCTGCTCTTGGTGCCCTCAAGGGTGGTTATACCGTAGTAGCTCCCGCTGGAACTCCTGACGTAGTATTGGTTGCCAATGGTTCTGAAGTATCATTGCTTTGCGAAGTGGCTGTGTTGCTCGAAGCTGATGGCGTACACGCTTCAGTTGTGTCTATGCCCTCAGTAGGTCTCTTCAACGATCAGCCCGATGAATATCGCAATAGCGTCCTTCCCGCCGGAATTCCTCAGTTCGGTCTAAGTGCAGGCTTGCCTATATCAATTCAGATGATTAAGGGCTTTAATGGTCGCGTTCATGGGCTCGAACGCTTTGGTGCATCGGCTCCCTACAAGGTTCTCGACGAGAAATTCGGCTTCACTCCCGACGCTGTATATGCTCAAGTAAAGGAAATTCTCGGTTGAAATCTTTTTAAATGTTAAAAAGATTGGACTTTTTGAACAAAATTAGCGCAAATAAGTTATTAAATGGAAATATTGTTGTAATTTAGCAGTCTGAAAAAAGATTGTAAATTATAACTTAATCAATAAACAGCCAAACTCTATGAAAAAAGCTACTCTTTTAGCTGCTGTTTGTGCACTCTTTATGGGTGCTCAGACACTTGGTGCTCAGGAGACTGCGAAGGAAGTAACCTACGTAAACGATCCTTCTCAGGGTCTTCTCTTGAACAACATGAAAGATAACTGGTTTGTAACTGCTGAAGGCGGCGCAAGCTTCTATCTCGCTAGCAAGTCGGTTAATCGCAGCATCAGCGATCGTTTTATGCCCGCTGCTTCTATCTACGCAGGCAAATGGTTTACTCCTATCTTTGGTGCTCGTGTTGGTGTTAACTACCTCGGCCTCAAAGGTCTTGCAACTGGCGATAACTATTTTGGTGTTCTTCAGGATGCAAATAAAGTAGGTAACTACTACAAAACTAAATACGCTGAAATCGGTCCGGTTTTCGACGTAATGGTTAACCTTACCAACTGGTGGTGTGGCTACAAGCCCAACCGCGTTTACAATGCTACTTTCTACGCTGGTGCAGGTGCTTACTTCACTCTTACCAAACAATATGACAACAAGGGCGAATCTGAAGGTTGGAAAGACGCTGACAACAACATCCTCAACCTCCGTTTTGGTCTTCTTAACTCTTTCCGCGTAAGCGAACAGGTTGCTCTTAACCTTGACCTCCGTTTCACCGGCCTCGACGGCCTTCAGAACGTTGGTGGTGCTAACTGGAACGAAAAATACGGTTCTCTCCAGGCTTATGTAGGCGTTACTTACAACTTCAAGAAACGCGACTGGACTGCTCCCGTTGTTCCCGTTTGTCCCGAACCCGAAAACTGCGACGCTCTCCGCGCTCGTCTCGCTGCTGCTGACACCCGTATCGCTGACCTCGAAACTCAGCTCAAAGACTGCATCAACCGTCCCGTTGAAACAGTTGTTGAAGAAAACGGTCCCCTCGCTACTGTTTACTACACAATCGGTCAGTCTCGCCTCACCGCTGCTAACCAGCGCGTAGTTAAGGCTATTGCTCACGTAATGTCGCAGAACCCCGACAAGAAGTACGTTATCACCGGTTGGGCCGATAACTACACCGGTACCGACAGCGTTAACAAGCGTCTCCGCAAAAACCGTGCAGAAGGTGTTGCTAAACTCCTCCAGAAGAACGGCGTTTCTGCTGACCAGATCACTGTTACCACCAACGACGGTAACCTCTCTGACCTCGGTGAAAAGTGCGTTGCTATCGATCGCGCTGTTACTATCGAAGAAGCTAAATAATCTGAATTACAGATATAGCATGAAAAGCGTTCCGAATTTCGGGACGCTTTTTTTGCGCGTATGACAGATATTTGCTATCTTTGCCGTACAACTTTTGGTGCATTGCCTCAAGTTTAGTATATGACAAACATTTCATCTATAATATGGCAACAAACCCCTTCCACTATCAGCCCATGTTCCCTCTCGGTCCTGATACTACCGAGTACTACCACCTCACATCCGATTATGTTCACACCGAGAACTGGGGCGGTAACGAATTCCTTGTAGTTGACCCTCAGGCACTCACAGTACTTGCTCGTCAGGCTACTCACGACAATGCCTTTATGCTTCGTCGCGAGCATAACGAAATGGTCGCTAAAATCCTTTCTGATCCTAATGCAAGTCAAAACGATAAATTCGTAGCCCTCACAATGCTACGCAATGCCGAAGTTGCTGCTAAAGGTGCTCTGCCTTTCTGCCAAGATACCGGTACTGCTATTTGCCATGCTTCGAAAGGTCAGAACGTATTCACTGGTTGCGATGACGAAGAACGCATCTCTGAAGGCGTCTATCAAACATATACTACCGACAATCTCCGATACAGCCAGAATGCTCCTCTCACCATGTATGATGAGGTAAATACAGGTTGTAACCTCCCTGCTCAGATCGATATTCACGCTACCGAAGGCAACGAATATCATTTCCTTTTCGTAGCTAAGGGTGGTGGCTCGGCTAACAAAACATACCTCTATCAAGAAACCAAAGCTACCATCAACCCCGACAAACTCGTGCCCTTCCTCATCGAAAAGATGCGTTCTCTCGGCACCGCTGCTTGTCCTCCTTACCACATTGCGTTCGTTATCGGTGGTACATCTGCCGAAAAGAACCTCGAAGTAGTTAAGAAAGCTTCGGTTAAATATCTCGACAACCTCCCAACTCAAGGTAATGAATATGGCCACGCTTTCCGCGATATCGAACTCGAAAAAGTACTCAAGAAAGCATCTGAAGAACTAGGCCTCGGCGCTCAATTCGGTGGTACTTGCTACGCTCACGACATCCGCGTAATCCGCCTTCCCCGTCACGGCGCTTCTTGCCCCATCGGTATGGGTGTTAGCTGCTCTGCCGACCGCAACGTTAAAGCTAAAATCAATAAAGACGGTCTTTGGATCGAAAAACTCGATTCTAACCCCGGTGAACTTATCCCCGAAGAACTTCGTCGTCAGGGCGAAGGTGAAGTTGTAAAAATCGACCTCAACCGTCCGATGCCTGAAGTTCTCGCCGAACTTTCTAAATACCCTGTTTCGACTCGTCTGTCTCTTAAAGGTACCATCATCGTTGGTCGCGACATCGCTCATGCTAAGATCAAAGAACGTCTTGACCGTGGCGAAGAAATGCCGCAATACCTCAAAGAGCACCCCATCTACTACGCCGGTCCTGCAAAAACTCCCGAAGGTATGCCTTCTGGTTCATTCGGTCCTACAACCGCAGGTCGTATGGATAGCTACGTAGACTACTTCCAAGAAAACGGCGGCTCGATGATTATGATTGCAAAAGGCAACCGTTCGCAAGCTGTTACCGACGCTTGCCACAAACACGGCGGTTTCTACCTCGGTTCGATTGGTGGCCCTGCTGCAGTCCTAGCTCAAAACTCCATCAAGAAAGTAGAACTTCTTGAATATCCGGAGCTTGGCATGGAAGCAATCTGGAAAATTGAAGTCGAAGATTTCCCCGCATTCATCCTTGTTGATGACAAAGGCAACGACTTCTTCACACAGATTAATGAAAAATGTAAGCTCTGCGGCCTGAACAAAAAATAAGCCTCAGGCGTAAATATAAAGTGCGGCGAGGCCAAACAGCCTTTCGCCGCATTTTGTTTTGTATCAAAACTATTCCGTGATGAGACTTAATAGACATTTCCGAAATATGGTTGCTTTTATAGCCCTAAATTCTGCGATTATAGGGGCTGACGCTGATAATCCCAATTTTAAGGAGCCAGACTTCGCTTTCCCTAAGTCTGTTATCGAAGAAGCTCAACAGAAACTCATTCAAGCCGACAAATTACCCGATTTTGAGGCCGGAGTGCTTCGCTTGCGTGCTGCTATCGAGATTTGTTCTGCCGAACAGATGATCGATCGAGATAATATCTTCTCCCAACCCGCTTTTGTTGAATCTCTTGTCGCTAAATCTTCCGGCAACAAAGCGGTGGAGACGATGTTGACTCTGTATGAAGCTAAGTTATTCTGCAATATTTACGGTATTAATCGTTTCAAGTATAACGCCGTTGACGCTCCGCTTGAACCATTCCCTACCGACATTTCTGAGTGGAGTGGTGCACAGTTTCGCTCTCGAATCGCTCAATTACTTACCAAGGCTCGTTCTCTTGCCGACGATACTTCGCTCGAGTGTTTTGCCTCCTCGGTAGATTGGACTCCTGAGGCTCTGCAGTATATGCCTACAGTTGCCGACTATGCGCTTTATTGCTCTTTTTCCTATCTCGATGAGATTGCCGACATAAATCACGGTGTGGTAAGTGTTGAGACAAAAAAACTGGTTGATGAGTTAATCCGCAACGCTATCGATACATATAAGCCCGGTACTCCACAATACTTCTTCTGGATGGTGCGCGATATCGAGGCTAAGGATGAGTTCGATTACAAACTTTTTGATTCTCTTATCGATTTATACCTCAAATGGGAGAATTGTGAAGCGGCGCGTTATGTCCTAATGGTAGCTTGCGACTATTTCGACTCTTACGACGATGATGTTCGCTATATTAATGATTTGAATTTTAGTAATATTGATATTAATGCTAAGTTTGTCGATATTCTAAGTCGTTCGTTAGCTAATTTCGATTCATGGTATAACAACAATGTCTTCAAGGATAAAATTAACAATATCACTCGTCCCCGTGCGGTCTACCAAGTCCTTTCTCGTGTTGCTTTAGACCGTGAATTTGTCGTATCAGGTTCGTACCTCTTTGCTAAAGATATCGAAATCAGCGTCTATGAAATTCCTGATGCCGATTCTCGATTGACTCCTCAAGAAGTTGTCAAATCGCAGCAGTGTGTTGCCGTTGATAGCATTAAAGTAAAAGATACAAAGGGCGATTTTAAAATTCCGTTCAAACTAACAAAGCCGGGTAATTATGCTGCTTTGATGACTCTTGATGGTGAATTGATGACAAATCATTTCGTATGCTTTGAGGCTACTCCTATCAACGTGCTATCTTTGTCGTTAGATAAATGTGCCTACGCGTCTGTTGTTGATTTCTATTCCGGAAAGCCTGTCAAGAATGCTCGTATTGATTTGATGTATGAAGTCGATAGGTCTTCGTCCGAGCAAGCCGACCATCTTGGTAAAACAAATTCTGATGGAGTCCTTCCATACACGATAAATCATAACGGGTATTTACGAGTTCAGCATGAAGGCATTGATTATACTTTCGACGAAGAGATCTCGGTCTACAATTATCGCGAGAGATATAGTAATAGTAGATATAATAAGAGAGCTACGGTTTTAACCGACCGTCCGCTTTATCATCTGGGTGATTCTGTCAATTGGGCTGTTGTTGTTGCCGAAAACGATGGAGTGAATCAACATTTGTTTGCAGGTATCGACTTGGTCGTTAATCTTTACGATGCAAATTATGAAGTGGTTGATACTATCAATGTTACAACTGACGAATTTGGTCGCGCTTCGGGAGTTTTCGTAACTGACAAAGACGTTCTCTCCGGCACTTGGTATATTGAGGCTCGTAACGATGACCGCGAAATTAGCGATAAATCGCATTTCACTGTCAGTGACTTCAAGATTCCTCAAATTGAAGCAGAAATCTCGTCGCTAGTTCGAGAAGCTGATAGTGTTTCTATCAAAGGTATTGTAAAGACTTTCTCCGGTATGCCGGTTGCTGATGCGGATGTCGACGTTACTATATATGCAGTTGATAAGATTTGGTGGCGTGCTTCTCGCGAAAAAGTGGGTAATATTAAGGTTGTAACCGATGCCGATGGTTCTTTCTCTTTAGTATTAAATCGCTTAGAACTCGACAAAAAAGTCGAATTTGTGGATGCTCATAATTTCGAATTGGATATCAACGTTACGTCGCCTTCTGCCGAGACTACTTCGTTGACTCATACTTTCGCTTTTGGCAAACCGTATGGAATTGTTGCCGATTTTGCGTCTGCAATCAATAGTGATAAGCCGTTCGTGTTTACGCCATTGGCATTTAGTGTCAATAATCAGCCAAAAGCTATTCAGCTTCGTTGGAGCATTGTGAATAAAGATTCTAATACGTTGGCGTCGGGTGAGGCTATTGCCGGAAATGCGGTTGCTGCAGATATTAGCAAACTTAAATCGGGTACTTACTCAATCGTTATCGCTCCTGTCGATTCGACTCTTGCCGAGGAGTATAGGTATAATAACGTAAACTTCTACAGCATCAAGCAAAATTCGATGCCTGACGATGTCGAGGCTTTATTTGTTCCCGAAACTAATATCGTTCGTGATGGTAACGATGCTGTAATCTACGTGGGCGCTAATTGCGATCGCTTGTATCTTTATTCGTTCTTGCGCCACGACGATAAGCTTGATGAACCGATGTTGACTAAAATCGACAACGGATTCAAAAAACTTAAAGTTAAATTGCCTGCTGGTGCTACTAAGTATAATATCGAACTTATTGCAGTATATGATGGATGTGTTTATAGCAAGACTGTTACTGTTAAACAACCGTCGGAAGATAAGCTCGAACTTCATGCTGAGGTATTCCGCGATAAGTTGATTCCGGGCAATTCCGAAACTTGGAGGTTCCGTCTTGCTAAAGCAGGTGATGTTGATACCAATGTTGCTATGATTGCTACGATGTACAATCATGCCATCGATGCTCTCGAATCTAGCCGTTGGCCTTCGTCAATTGTTCCGACTGTTGAGCATAATAAATCAGTCAGATTCGATTATTTGTCTGCTTATTTTACTGAAAGCTATATGAAAGCCGCTATCAGTGAACTGGAGACTATTGATCTCATTTGGCCTTATTTCCGATATGGTGATCATATATATATCCCACGAGGGGCTAAGAAGTATAGTGTATCCATGGCTGCCGATAATAGACACTTTTTGAGAGAAAGTGAGCTCGAAGAGGATGAGGATATGATGGCCAGCTCTGCTGTTACTGAAGAATGTGAAACTGAGACGGAGGTTGAATATCGCGACGCGGAAGTTCTTCAAGCTTTTTGGATGCCGAACCTTGTAGCAGATTCAGAAGGTAACATCGATCTTGTATTTACTGTACCCAATGCTAATACGACATGGAATTTCGTGGCTTTAGCATGGAATAAAGCTGCTGAGGCTGCCGGGTATCAGAATCTTGTATTGGCAAATAAACCGATAATGGTTCAACCCAATTTGCCGCGCTTCCTTCGTCAAGGCGACTCTGCAACAATCCTCGCTACCGTCTACAACAACAGTGAAGATTCCGCCGAAGTAAAAACCGTTGTCGAAATCTTCGACATTGCATCAAATAATGTCATCAAGACGCTCGAATCTGTTGATTCTATCGCGGCAAAGGCTTCGGCTCGTGTCGCTATAGATGTTGTGGCTCCTGTTGCTGCCGATGCTATCGGATATCGTGTCCGTTCGATTTCTGGTTCGTTCTCCGATGGCGAACAGACGGCAATTCCGGTTCTTCCATCGGCTGCTACGGTCATCGAAAGCACCGAATTCTATCTCAATCCGAGCGAATCCAAGCCGTTTGAGTTAGTAATCGAACCGAAAAACGATGCTCAAATCACCTTGCAGTATTGTCAAAATCCCATTTGGACCATTGTAAAGGCCATGCGTGGTATTTCGGCTACTGAAGCCATGACTTCCACTGGTATATCGTATCATTTGTTCTCGGCTTTTGCTGCAAAGCATATTGTTGAGATGAACAGCTACATTGCCGATGCAATCGCGCTGTGGAAGATCAATCCTTCCGACGAAGCTCTGACTTCGATGCTTAGCCGCAATGAGAATCTCAAAAAGTTGATGCTTGAGCAGACTCCTTGGCTCCAAGCTGCTAAGTCGGAAAGCGGTCGAATGGAGGCTCTTACTCAGTTGCTCGATCCTGATTTGGTCGATAAGTCGATTGCCGACATGCTCTCGGCGCTGAGCAAGCTACAAAACCCCGATGGAGGTTTTGCTTGGTCGTCGTGGTGCAACTCTTCTTCGCGTTGGGCTACTGAATCGATTCTAATCACCTTTGGCATCGCTCGTTCGTTGGGAATGTTGCCTTCTGATTATGATGAAATGCTCGCGCGTGCTTTCAATTACCTTTGTGTTGAAGCCGCCGCAGATAAGCAAACAACTGACTACGAAATCGCTCTTTGCGCATCTTATTTTCCTGAATTCAATCGTTCTAAGGAGGCCGAACGCTTAATTGCGAATACTATTAGTAATATCGTTAAATCTTGGAAATCAAAGTCTACGTTCGAGAAGGCTGAGGCTATTCAGATTTTGATGCAGAACAAGCGTAGCGATGTCGCAAAGCTGATTATGGCGTCTATTCGCCAATTTGCAGTCGAGCGTCCTGACATGGGCTTGTGTTTCCCGAATGTAAGTGATATGCGTTGCTATGGCACTATCATTCAGGCATACAGTTTGATGGGGGCTACTACCGCAGAAATCGATGCTCTCCGTCAGTGGGTCATTATACAAGCGCAAGCAACCGATGATTTGGGCGCTTATAACCCCGATTACATAATTTCGTCGGTTCTACTTACTGGATCTGATTGGACTAGTGTTAAGGCTGATAATAATGTTACTATCAACGGTAAGCCCATCGAAATCGCTAAGCAAGATACTGATATGGGATATTTTGCTCAGACTATTGATGCTAATGACAATCAAGTCGTTATATCCGTTCGTCCGAATGGCATTACACCATCTTATGGTTCGGTTATTTCAATTGGAAAATCTTCGGCGAAGTCGGTGCTTGCTCGTCCGGGTAAAGATCTTTCAATTGATAAACGTTTCTTGGTCAATCGAAATGGTGAATGGGTCGAATCCGAGGTCTTTAATCTTGGCGAACGAGTTCGTGTGCAGCTAATCATTAAAGCAAAGCGTAATCTCGAATACGTTTCTATCGATGACGAACGTGCCGCAACTTTTGAACCCATCGACCAACTTCCGGGTTTCGTTTGGGATGGAGGCATCGGATTCTATCGCGAAAATCTCGATGCGTCGACTCGATTATTTATAAGCTACTTGCCGGCTGGAATCTATCATGTAGCCTACGATATGGTTGCTGCTGTATCAGGTTCGTTCATATCTGGTATAGCAACTCTACAAAGCCAGTATGCACCTGAACTTACTGCCCACAGTGCAGGCACAATAGTAGAAGTTAAATAAATAGTAAAATTAGAATCTCCTAAAAAAGCGAAGCCGAAGCTTCGCTTTTTTTATGCCACGTCGTTCTAAAAAACGATTAGATTCGATGCAAAGAAATGCGTCGTAGACCCGCGTCGAGTACACCACACGCTTAATGCTAATATATATAGCCAGACCCACGTGAGTGGGTCGCGAGACGACTGACCATCAACGAGATTTCCCCACCGTATAAAAATTCTACAATCAAACATCCTATGACTTTCCTACCTTTGCACCAAAACTATACAAAGTGCTCAAATCTCGTCGAATACTCCAA
>CAZYYV010000027.1:0-29676 GCA_964651295.1 uncultured Bacteroides sp. | reverse complement strand
AATTTTCATATAAAAAATGGGAGACGCATCTGACGTTCTCCCATTTTTATAATTAGATAAGTTGTAACTTATTTCTTCACATCAACTGCAGCTCGTTCAATTGGTAAGTTTGCGAGATAGTTTGCTATATAACGGTCGAAACCGGCAACTTCTTCTTCTGTCGGAGAGATTTGAGTACCGGTATTACCTGCAAATACTTCAACGTCGAGCCAGTTGTCAAGCGGACGTTCGGCGTGGTTATTGACCATATATGACACAAGCAATGCCATACCCCAAGCGCCACCTTCTCCGGCTGTTTCCATCACTGAAATAGGAGTATTCAGAGCTGCCGCAAGTACTCTTTGGCCTACTCCGGCTGTCTTAAAGAGGCCTCCGTGTCCAGTAAGACGATCGACCTTAACATTTTCTTGTTTGAAAAGGATGTCATTACCAACTTTAAGAACTGCAACCGAAGCGTTGAGGTTGGCGCGCATAAAGTTGGCAAGGTTAAAGCGGTCGGTAACCGAGCGAACAAAGAGCGGACTACCTTCTGCGAAGCCCATAACTGGTTCGCCTGAGAAATAGTTATATGAAACAAGACCACCACAGTCTGTATCGCCTGTGAGTGCGTGATTGTAAAGCGCTCCATATATGTCGCCAATATCACATTTAACCCCCATTAGCGCAGCAAATTCACCGAAAACATTCACCCAGGCGTTGAGGTCGGATGTACAGTTGTTACAGTGGACCATAGCAACGAGACTACCATCAGGAGTTGTTACCATATCAATAGACTCGTAAGGCTTAGACAGGTCTTTTTCAAGTACAATCATCGAGAACGAAGAAGTACCTGCAGAAACATTACCCGTACGCTGCTTAACGGCATTGGTTGCCACCATACCGGTTCCGGCATCTCCTTCTGGAGGACAGAATGGCACACCGGCTTTCAAACGGCCAGAAATATCTAGTCTTTTAGCACCTTGCTCTGTAAGAGTTCCTGCATTTTCGCCTGCAAGAAGAATATCAGGGAGAATGCTACGGAGGTCGCGTTTGAAACCTTTACTAGCAGCAAGGGTATCGAATTTTTCTATCATGGCTGCCGAGTACTGCTTGGTTTCGGGATCAACGGGAAGCATACCAGATGCATCACCGATACCGAGCACTTTGCAACCGGTTAGTTGCCAATGGATATAGCCGGCAAGAGTGGTAAAAAAGTCGATATTGGGAACATGTTCTTCGCCATTTAGGATGGCTTGGTAGAGATGCGAAATGCTCCAACGAAGAGGAATGTTGTAGTTGAACAACTCCGACAATTCGGCAGCTGCTTTACCTGTATTGGTATTTCGCCAAGTGCGGAATTCGGCAAGGAGATTGCCCTGAGCATCAAACGGCATATATCCGTGCATCATAGCACTCACTCCGATACCGGCGAGGGTTTCGATATCGGTGTCGTATTGTTCTTTTACATTAACGCAGAGGTCGCGATAGCAATCCTGAAGGCCAAACCAAATCGCTTCGAGCGAATATGTCCAAAGGCCGTCGACGAGTTGATTTTCCCATTGATGACTACCTTGCGCAATAGGATTGTTCTTTTCGTCGATAAGAACGGCCTTGATGCGAGTCGAGCCAAACTCGATGCCGAGCATAGCGCGACCCGCTTCAATTGTCGATTTAGCGTTAAGAGACATCAGTAAAGAGATTTATTGAGCATATAATATACTTCATTCCAACGCATTTCATTCTTGAACGCCGGGATTGTAGTATCTTTGTTGATGTGGAGCATTTCGATGCCAGCGATTTCTGCATAGTCTTGCCAGTATTCGGGAGTGAGGTCATATGAGAAGCAAGAGTGGTGTGTACCACCAGCAAGAATCCAAGCACCGGCACCAATTTCGAAGTCAGGCATAGGCTTCCAGAGAGCTGATGCGACTGGAAGTTTGGGGAGCGGCTTAGACTTGAGACATTCGACGTCGTTAACGATAAGACGGAAACGATTGCCGAGGTCTACGATAGTCGCTGTTATGCCCGATAAAGGTTTAGAAGTAAAGACGAGACGAGCAGTTTGTGCTTTACGTATACCAATACCGAGGAAGTGTACTTCAAGACGAGGACGTTCTTCTGCAATAAGAGGACAAACTTCAAGCATGTGAGCCTGAAGAATCGAACTGTTTGCACCATCGAAGTTAAGAGTATAGTCTTCGAGGAAAGAGCAACCTTGAGGAAGGCCCTGGCCCATAAACCATACTGTACGATATAGAGCTGCACTCTTCCAGTCGCCTTCGGCACCAAAGCCATAACCCTCAGCCATAAGACGCTGAGAAGCGAGACCCGGGATTTGGTCAAAACCGACGAATTTGGGATCGTTAATATCGTCAGTACCGAGGTCGTCGAAATTGGTAGTAAAGCCTTTTGCTCCTTTCGCAACAAGGATAGCTCGAATTGCAAGTTCGGCACGAGCTGCGTTATAGATTACCTTATAACCTTCACCAGCTTTATCTTCGAGTTCAGGAGTGTGAGCGTATTCTTTGAAGTAAGTAGCAACTAGGGCTTCTGTATCTGCTTCGGAAACTTTCTTCCAGTACTCCATAAGTTCGCTTACAGGGCAATAATCTACGTGGTAACCGAGACGCTGCTCTGCTTCAACCTTATCACCGTCTGTAACAGCAACATTATTCATCTGGTCGCCAAAACGGAGGATGAGCATATCCTGCGAGTCAGCCCAAGCAGCTGCGACACGCTCCCAAACTGCAATTTTCTCAACAGTTTTAGGGTCAGTCCAATGACCTACAACCACTTTGCGACGAAGACGCATACGAGAACAAATATGGCCGAATTCGCGGTCGCCATGAGCACTCTGATTGAGGTTCATAAAGTCCATATCCATGGTATCCCATGGGATTTCGGCATTGTATTGGGTGTGGAAGTGGAGCAAAGGTTTGTTGAGTTGCTGAAGACCGTGAATCCACATCTTAGCAGGCGAGAAAGTATGCATCCAAGTGATGATACCGCAGCAACGATCGTCGTTATTAGCAGCCTTCATTATGTCGGATACTTCACGCGATGAGTTAGCAGTACCTTTATATACAACTTTAACAGGAAGAAGGCCAGAATTGTTGAGACCGTCTACCATTTCGCGAGAGTGAGCGTCTACAGCGACAACAGCGTCGCCACCATATAGAAGTTGGGCACCGGTTACCCACCATACTTCGTAATTAGAAAATGCAGTCATATTTGATTTGGTTTTAAGGGATTTTAGTTTTAGTTGATATTATTTCTTTTGACCGTAGTAAGCACCCGGACCGTGTTTGCGGTTGAAGTGTTTTTCTACAAGAAGAGGATTCATTGTCAACGATGGATTGACAGAATATGCAACAAATGCCATCTTTGCAACTTGTTCCAAAACGACAGCATTGTGGACTGCTTCATCAGGATTCTTACCCCATGAGAACGGACCATGATTTTTCACCAACACACCGGGAGTGTGGACCGGATTAAGTCCTTCGAAACGACGAACTATAACATTCCCAGTTTCAAGTTCATATTCGCCATTGACTTCCTCTGCGGTCATATCGGGAGTGCAAGGCACTGCATCGTGGAAATAGTCGGCGTGAGTTGTGCCGATATTGGGTAGGTCGATGCCTGCTTGCGCCCAAGCTGTTGCATAGGTAGAATGAGTATGCACTACCCCACCGATTTCAGGGAATGCACGATAAATAGCAAGATGAGTGGGAGTATCGCTAGACGGACGCAAATCTCCTTCGACAACTTTGCCATCGGCAAGATTTACGACAACCATATCAGATGCTTTCATTTCATCGTAGCTAACGCCACTAGGTTTGATTACCACAAGGCCTTTTTCACGGTCAATACCGCTAACGTTGCCCCAGGTGAATATCACCAATCCGTGCTCAACCAAGGCAAGATTCGCACGGAATACTTTTTCTTTAAGATCTTCAAGCATAGTGATATTTAATTATATTTTGAAAGTCGGATTTTCAGCATAGATTTCAGGACTAAAGCGATAGAGACGCGCTCCACGCTTCGAGCATTTCTTATCTATACTGTCAGTAACAACTATACAAGGATTGTCAGCCACACGCTTGCGGAAATTGCGCTTATCGATTTCTTGACCCAAAACGACTTCATAAAGTCCTTGAAGCTGAGTAAGAGTGAACAACGGAGGCAATAAATTGAATGCCAACGGCTCGTGATCCATTCGACGTCGTAGGGCTCGTAGGGCTTTATCAATCATCGCGGGATGATCGAAACCTAATTCGGGCAATTCTGTGATATCGACCCAAACGGCTTTATACTCTTCAAGGAGAGAATTATCAACTTCATCGATGTTCAACAAGGCATAATAAGCGACCGAAATAACACGCTCGCCCGGATCTCGGTCGACCTCACCAAACGCGCCAACTTGGCGCATATACACCTCGTCTAGGCCGGTGAGTTGACGGAGTACGCGAGCTGCAGCTTCATCAAGACTCTCATCGGCATTTGCAAAACCGCCCATTAGCGACCATTTTCCCATCTCGGGTTCGAAAGCACGGCGAGTAAGCAATACACTCAGCTTGCCGGCTCGAACTCCAAAGATGATACAGTCGACCGCTAAATAGAATCGGTGGTATTGACTATAGTAATTCACTTTTTAAATTGGTTTACCAGAAATATATGTAGAAGGCTACTGTGATGCCGATAATGATTACCGAATGAATAACATCCCAGTGGTTCCAGCTAGCGCGTGTAGTAGCACGTTGCTCGGGAGTTGAAGTTCCGAAAACTAAACCACGAATCTTTTCGGGATCGGGAGCCTTTGTAAAGAGCGACACAACAACCGCAACTAGACAGCAGAAGAGGAGCATCCAACCACAGAAGAAGAGCCAGTTGGTATCATAGAATACATATTTAAATAGGCTTGATTCTTCACCGGCAATAGCTGGAGCCATGCTGTAATAAACTTTAGCCCCAAGGCGGGTCATACCGATAACGAGTCCTGAGAGAAGCGCCCACATACCACCCTGAGCCGAGCAACGTTTCCAACATACACCGAGAAGGAATGCTGCTGCAATACCGGGAGCAAGGACAGACTGAACGTCCTGAAGGTAGAGGTAAAGAACGTCGCCAATTGAGCGCATGATAGGAATCCAAAGGATACCAAGGATTACAATAACTACAGTGGCCATCTGACCAATACGAACGAGTTTTTTCGGGTCGGTATTGGGTTTATAGCGCTGATAGAAGTCGATAGTAAAGAGGGCTGCAGAAGAGTTGAAGAGCGATGCAAGCGAGCTCATCAATGCCGCAAGGATACCGCAAACGATAAGACCTTTAACGCCGGCAGGGAGAAGTTTAGCAACGAGAGTGGGGAATGCGGCATCTGTGTTAAGAGTTCCGTCGGGTAGATAGGGAAGGAAGTTACCCGAGGTCTGATGAAGCGCAAATGCAATCATACCGGGGATGAGGAACAAGAAAACGGGGAACAGTTTGATATATGCACCAAAGATAGCGCCACGACGAGCTTCACGTTCGTTTTTTCCTGAAAGTACTCGTTGTACAATGAATTGGTCGGTACACCAATACCAGAAACCGATAACAGCAGAACCAATAAGAGCACCGAGCCAGGGGAACTGAGCATCACGATTATCGCGGATAAGACTAGTCATTGAATCACCATAGTCGTTAACAGTAACCGCCGAACAGATTTCCATCATCTTATCCCAGCCGCCAAGTTCGCGAAGACCGAGAACGAGAATAATGAGTGAGCCGAGAAGCAAAATGGGGGTTTGAAGCACTGAGGTGTAGAGTACCGATTTCATACCACCTACTACGGTGTAAATAGCAGTAAGAAGAACAAGACCAATAGCAGCAATCCAGAAGAAATCAATTCCCCAAAGGGTGTCGATACCAAATACCTGCTGGAATACGAGACCACCGGCATAAACAGTTACGGCAACCTTTGTAAGTACATAGCTAATAAGAGAGATTAGAGAGAGGATTGTACGAGATTGAGAGTTGTAACGACGTTCGAGGAACTCAGGCATCGTATAAACCATCGAACGAGAATAGAACGGCACGAATACCCAACCGAGAATAAGAATCATCCAGCCTTGGATTTCCCAGTGAGCCATTGCCATACCCGAAGCAGCGCCCGAGCCGGCAAGACCGATTAAGTGTTCAGAGCCGATATTAGAGGCAAAGATTGATGCACCGATGGCAATCCAGGTAGCATCTTTTCCGCCTAAGAAGTAGTCTGCGGCATTATTTTGTTTCTGTCGCATGACCCATACAATAATGCCAACTAACGCCACAAAAAAGAGCGCGATGACAATCCAGTCAAGAATATGCATGGTGGTCTAAGGTTTGAATTATTTGGTTATTAATTTAATTGTTACTTAGTTGAGAATTTGTAAATAGTCTGAGTTGAGTATGTTTCGCCGGGACGAAGCACAACTGAAGGCCAATCTGCTTTATTAGGGCTATCGGGATAGTGCTGAGTTTCGAGACAGATACCGGTACGCTGGTTATACACAATACCATTTTTACCGGTAACAGTACCATCGAGGAAGTTGCCGGTATAAACCTGAACGCCTGGTTCGGTTGTATACACTTTCATAACGATACCGCTTTCGGGGCAATATACCTGAGCAGCTTCAACGGTAATATCACCATTGTTATCGAGTACCCAATTATGGTCGTAGCCATTACCGTTTTTAATTTGTTCGAAGTCGACGTTACCAATTTCAGCACCGACAAGTTTGGCGACGCGGAAATCCATAGGAGTACCTTCAACAGGAGCAATTTCTCCGGTAGTCATATATGTAGAATCTACGGGAGTGTAGCTTGCCGCATTGATAGTGAGTTCGTCGTTTACAATCTGCTTATTGGCATCGCCTGAGAGATTGAAGTAAGAGTGATTAGTCAGATTGATAATGGTAGGAGCGTCAGTAGTAGCACTATACTTAATATCGAGAGCATTGTCGTCGGTAAGAGTATAGCTTACGCAAGCCTTCACGGCGCCGGGGAAGTTATTATCGGCATCGGGAGAAAGGATAGAAAGATGCAAGCTATTTTCGCTAACAGAATCGACATTGTACACACGATACTGCCAACCCATAGTACCCATATCAGTACCACCGTGCAAGCAATGACCAAAGTTATTCTGCGGCAATTGGTATTCTACCCCATCGAGAGTAAAACGACCTTGATTGATGCGATTGGCATAGCGACCGATTGCAGCGCCAAAATCCGACTGATTATTCTCAGGGAAATAAGCTTGAATACTATCAAATCCGAGAACTACATCACGAAGCCGCCCATCACGATCGGGTACACTAAGAGAAACGATGCGGCCGCCAAAATTGGTGATACACACTTCAGCGCCATTCGCATTTGTCAATGTATATAAACCGGTCTTTTCTCCACGATATTCTGCAAAAAAATTATCGGGATTCAGTCCAGACTTTGTAAGTTGAAGGTCAGTATTATTTGTCGAGCAAGACATCGAAAGACCTGCAGACAAAGCAATTACTGATATAATATTTAAGCTTTTCATTTTGATTATAGGGTAAGAAAATTTTTATCGTGTAAAATTAACACTCATTTTCTAGCCCACCAAACTTTTTTTTATGTTTCACAACATAAATTTCAAGCTAGAAAGAGACGAAACAAACCTCATTGATCCCAATTGGTATGTATTTGCGGGCGTACTAACCGGATGTGCATTTACATTCATTACCTTCTCGAAGCACAAATGGCGCTATAAAACGATGGCAGCAATCGGCTATAGCTTGGCGACAGTCTATCTCGCATTTTCTACTTCTATATTGATTATGGTGTAGAGAAAGAAGCGTTATTCTTTCCACTTTTTATACGAGGAGCAGCCTCCGTAATTATCTCAATCGTATTCCTTACATCGATAGTTCAAAGCGGGCTCTCATTCCAAGTGTTTCCACAAGCATTGGCGATCAAAGGTTATGTTGTAGCAGCACTCTGCGTCGCCATCGGCCAGACGATGATAGGCGAATTACTTGAGCACACCATGGCAAACAATGCATCAGTACTTAGCTCAGCCCTCACCGCTGCAGATCCGACATCGACACACCTTCCTCTTGACCAACTATATGGTTTGGTGCAAAAACAAGCGTTGATATTATCGATGAAAGAAATCTACAGCATCCTCTTAATGGTTGCCTTACTATCAATCGTACTCATAGCAGTAAGCTATAGTTCGATGCGTCCATGGGCTATCTTCCCTAAATGGAAAACCATACGTCGTGTTATCAAACGCCTCGCCAGAGCTTAACAGAAGGCTGATTCTCCACCGAGAGTCAGCCTTTGATTTCATTTGAAATCTAAAAATAACGATTACGACAAAAATTTTTTTCAAATATTGCTAATTAATGCGGTTAATTTTGTAATTTCGCAAAAATTTTCAAACGGTCATTTAGATCAACCACAAAGAAAAGATAAACGAACGATGAAAAAAGTGTTATTGCTCGGTTCGGGCGCCTTGAAAATTGGACAAGCCGGCGAGTTCGACTACTCGGGTTCACAGGCATTGAAAGCGCTCCGTGAAGAAGGCATCGAATCAGTGCTCATCAATCCAAACATCGCGACTATACAAACTTCGGAAGGCGTAGCCGACCGCGTGTATTTTCTGCCGATCACACCCCATTTCGTAGAAGAAGTTATCAAAAAAGAACGTCCTGATGGCATCTTGCTCGCGTTTGGCGGTCAGACAGCTCTAAACTGCGGTACTCAGCTCTACCTCGATGGAACGCTCGACAAATATGGAGTCAAAGTACTCGGCACCTCGGTCGAAGCTATTATGATTACCGAAGACCGCGATTTGTTCGTAAAGAAGCTTAATGAAATCGAAGCTAAGACTCCTGTTTCGCAAGCAGTCGATAATCTGGAAGACGCACTCGCAGTAGCACATCGAATAGGCTACCCTGTGATGGTCCGTTCGGGCTTTGCTCTCGGAGGTTTGGGGTCCGGTATTTGTAACAGTGATGAAGAGTTTATTCCTCATTGCGAAAGTGCTCTCTCATATTCAAATCAAATCCTCATTGAAGAATCGTTGAAAGGTTGGAAAGAAATCGAATTTGAAGTTATTCGAGACGCTTCCGACCTTTGTTTTACCGTCGTGCCGATGGAGAACTTCGACCCGCTCGGCATCCACACCGGTGAAAGTATCGTTGTAGCTCCTATCATCTCCCTCAAGCCCGAGCAGACAAAAATGCTCGAAGACATTGCTACTCGCGTAGTACGTCATATCGGCATCGTGGGTGAATGTAACATTCAATATGCATTCAACGCTGAAACCAACGACTATCGAATCATCGAGATTAACGCTCGTTTGAGCCGTTCATCAGCACTTGCATCGAAAGCATCCGGCTATCCTTTGGCATTCGTAGCAGCCAAACTAGCTCTCGGTTATACTCTCGATCAAATCGGAGAACCCGGAACACCTTATTCAGCTGCAAAAGCTCCCGAGGTAGACTATATGATTGTGAAGATTCCTCGTTGGGACCTCACCAAGTTTGCCGGCGTAGACCGTGAAATCGGCTCTGCAATGAAGTCGGTAGGCGAAATCATGTCGATTGGCAAGAGCTTCGAAGAAATCATCCAAAAAGGTCTCCGTATGATCGGCCAGGGTATGCACGGCTTCATCGGCAACAATGATCTTCACTTCGATGACCTAGAACACGCACTCACCCACCCCACCGATATGCGAATCTTCGCAATCGCACAAGCACTCCAAGAAGGGTATACTCCCGAGCGTGTTGCTGACCTTACCAAAATAGACATTTGGTTTGTAAATTGCCTCGCAAATATCGTACGCTTTGCCGAACGTCTCAAAGAAATCGGCAATATCGAGAAAATCGACCACGACACAATGCTTGAAGCAAAACGTCTCGGTTTCTCTGACTTCCAGATTGCTCGCTTGACCGAGAATCCCGAAGGCAATATGGAAAACGAAGTGCTCCGCGTACGCACACACCGTAAGGGATTAAACATCACTCCTTTTGTTCGCCGCATCAACACCGTAGCTTCGGAATATCCCGAACTCACCAACTACCTCTACGTTACTTACGGTGCTACAGAAAACGCAATCCCCTACAACTACAATTCGCAAAACAACATCGTCGTACTTGGCTCAGGTGCTTACCGTATCGGTAGCTCGGTAGAATTCGACTGGTGCTCAGTAAACGCAGCTACTACAGCGCGCAAGCTCGGTTATAAGGCTATAATGATTAATTATAACCCCGAAACCGTGTCGACCGACTACGACATGTGCGACCGCCTTTACTTCGATGAATTGAGCTTCGAACGCGTAATGGACATCATTGACCTCGAAACACCCCGCGGCGTAATCGTCAGCGTAGGCGGTCAGATTCCTAACAACCTTGCGATGAAGCTTTACCGCCGCCATGTGCCCATCCTCGGCACATCGCCCGTATCGATCGACCGCGCAGAGAACCGTCATAAATTCTCTGCAATGCTCGACCAGCTCAATATCGACCAACCCCGTTGGAAAGAACTTACAACCGAAGACGAAATTCATGCATTCGTTGAAGAAGTAGGCTTCCCCGTACTCATTCGTCCAAGCTATGTGCTCTCCGGTGCAGCAATGAACGTTTGCTACGACTACGACCAAATGCATCGCTTCCTTAGCCAAGCAGCCAAGGTATCGAAAGAATACCCTGTAGTAGTTTCTGAATTCCTCCAGAATGCAAAGGAAATCGAATTTGATGCAGTAGCTCGTAACGGTCAAATTGTTGAGTATGCGATTTCAGAGCACGTAGAATATGCAGGCGTTCACTCCGGTGATGCAACCCTCGTCTTCCCTGCACAGAAGATTTATATGGCAACGGCTCGCCGCATCAAACGCATCAGTGCACGCATTGCCGAAGCTCTCAACATCTCCGGTCCCTTCAACATCCAGTATCTTGCAAAAGACAACTACGTTAAGGTAATCGAATGTAACCTTCGTGCATCGCGTTCGTTCCCCTTCGTAAGCAAAGTTCTCAAGAAGAATTTCATCGATACAGCAACTCGCATCATGCTCGGCGAGCAGCCTGAAGTAGCCGATACATCTACATTTGACATCGACTACATCGGTATCAAGGCATCGCAATTCTCATTCGCACGTCTCCATAAAGCCGACCCTGTACTTGGTGTAGATATGATGTCGACCGGCGAAGTTGGTTGCCTCGGACGAGACTTCGACGAAGCACTTCTCAACGCCATGATTTCAGTAGGCCATCACGTACCTACTAAGGGCATCCTCGTAAGCTCGGGCGATGCACGAGCAAAAGTTGATATGCTTGAAGCATGCCGACTTCTCGACGGTCGCGGCTACACCATTTACGCAACTCCCGGCACTGCTAAGTTCCTCGGCGAACATGGGGTGAAAGCGACACAGGTATGCTGGCCCGATGAAGAAGGCCTCTCGGTTCTCGATATTATCGCAGACCACACAGTAGACTTGGTAATTAACATTCCCAAGAACCACACCAAACGAGAACTTACCAACGGCTACCGCATCCGTCGTCAGGCAATCGACCACAATACTCCCCTACTTACTAATGCCCGCCTAGCACTCGCATACGTAAAAGCATTCGTATCGCGCGACATTGAATCAATCGGCATTACTCCTTGGCAGGAATATTAAACAGAACCCAACATTCTACTCAATAAAAAGCCGAGTCAAGCCGACTCGGCTTTTTCATATTTCAAGCGTTATATTGTTAGAAATAAGCAAAACAAGTACTTTTATATCTGCTCTATTTTCACTAAATTTGCAGTCTGAACCAAAAAAATCTAGATGTTTACATTTCTGAAATATCTCATCCAACTAATACTAGCACCCGGTTGGGGGTGGAAAGACATCGAAGAAGCCGCCCCCGACACAGAGGTATTAGTACGACGCGGCCTATTGCCACTCTTGGGCATCGCAGCAGCTACCGAATTTCTCGCTTTTTTCTACTATCGTCATGTCGGAGTAGGAGAAGTATTAATTCGAGCTATTGGCGTGTTTGGAGGATATTTTATATCGATGTATATAGCTAAACTCATCTTCGAATTATACCTTGTACGAGTCACAAACGATATCCCCGACGACCAACGGACCAACAACTTGATTGTCTGTGGCCTCGGCTTAATGGCACTCATCCGTATATTGAGCAATTGCTTGCCGTGGAATCTCGTATTGCTCCAATTCTTACCACTTTACGTTGTATTAGTACTCTTTAAGGCCTGCAAATACATCAATGTGAAGAAAGATTCAGAATTCCACTTCATCACCATCTGTGCTTGCGGCATTGTAGCAGTGCCTATGGCAATTTACTATCTTCTCTATCTGATAATACAATGAAACAGAAAGATATAAATATTAAAAATAGGCGTGCAACATTTGACTACGAGATACTCGAAACGTTTACAGCCGGTCTCGTTCTTACCGGTACGGAAATAAAGAGTATTCGTTCGGGCCACGCATCGCTCGTCGATACGTTTTGCTATGTTACCGCACAAAATGAAGTATGGGTAAAAAATATGAATATCTCAACCTACTTCTACGGTAGCTACAACAATCACGAAGCACGCCGCGACCGCAAATTGCTTCTCAATAAAAAAGAGATAACGAAACTAGCTAAAATGGGACGTGATGCCGGATACACAATCGTGCCCATCCGTCTTTTTATAAGCGAACGCGGGCTTGCCAAACTCGTTATCGGCATCGCCCGTGGTAAGAAAGAATACGATAAACGACAGTCGATCAAAGAAAGGGAAGATAAACGAAATCTTGCCCGTATGATGCATAAATGATATACCCCGACTCAATCGAAAAGAAAATCGGCTTCGACAGCGTACGAGAGCACATAGCTCGTCTTTGCGTATCATCGCTCGGACGATCACGCTGCGAAGAGATGACATTCAATACCGACTTTAACACAGTCAGCCGCCTATTACACGAAACAGCTGAAATGCTTGCCATAATGGGTAGCGATTCCGGCTTCGAACTTGGCAACATTCACGATAAACGTCAACTACTCATCTCGCTACGAGTGCCAGGTTCATTCCCGGCCGAAAGCGAGTTGCTCGGCTTGCGTGCTTCGCTCGCTTCAATGGCAGATATAGCCAATTTCTTCAATCATCTACGCAAAGACGAAGGCGATAGAATTGTTACGCCATATCCCGAACTTGACACGCTCGCACGCGACCTCTATGCCTTTCCGGCAGTGAGTGCAGCAATCGACCGCATTATCGACCGTCATGGAGAAATCAAAGATAATGCATCGCCGGAATTAGCAGAAATACGTCGCGCAATGGCAGCCTGCTCCGGGAGCATCAACTCAACAATGCGCCGAGTTATTGCGAATGCAGTAAAAGAGGGATATCTTGAAGCAGATGTAACACCGTCGGTACGTGATGGACGTCTTGTGATTCCTGTCGCACCGATGTACAAACGCAAAATATCTGGCATTGTACACGACGAATCAGCATCGGGTAAAACATTCTTTATCGAACCGGCTGAAGTAGTTGAGGCAAATAATCGATTACGAGAACTTGGTATAGAAGAACGACGCGAAATCATTCGTATTCTTACAATACTAGCCGATACAATTCGCCCCGATATCGACCCACTTCTTGACGGGTTCGATCTACTTGGTACATTCGACTTTATTCATGCGAAAGCGCAATATGCAGGTAATGTGGGCGGAACTCTGCCACACTTGGTGCAAAAACCGGAGTTGGAGTGGTATCACGCTTGTCATCCGGTTCTGAAGCTCTCGCTCGAACGACACGGAAAAGAAATCGTTCCACTTGATATAACACTATCGAAGGAAAAACGATTATTAGTCATATCTGGTCCTAATGCCGGAGGAAAATCAGTTACACTCAAGACCGTCGGCATTATCCAATATATGGCACAATGCGGTATTCTGCCACCAATGTACGAGAATTCGCACGTTGGCATATTTAGTAGCATCTTTATCGACATCGGTGATGACCAGTCGATAGAGGACGACCTCTCAACATATTCGTCTCACTTGAAGAATATGAAATTCTTCCTGTCGCGCGGCGAAGCCCACACACTTGTACTTATAGACGAATTTGGTGGCGGTACAGAGCCAGAAATTGGTGGAGCTATTGCACAAGCAGTGCTTAGACAATTCAACAACACCAAGATGTGGGGTGTAATTACAACACACTACCATAACCTCAAGCAGTTTGCAGAAGAAACACCGGGGCTCGTAAACGGTTCGATGCTTTATGACCGACAGAAGATGCAGCCGATGTTCCGTCTAGCAATCGGACATCCCGGAAGTTCATTTGCAATTGAAATAGCCCGCAAAACCGGCCTCCCGGAGGATATTATCAATGATGCGAAAGAAATTGTTGGTAGCGACTACGTGAACATGGATAAGTATCTGCTTGATATAGCTCGCGACCGTCGCTATTGGGAGAACAAGCGTCAAGATATTCGACAGAAAGAGAAGAGAATTGAGGACGTACTTGCACGATATGAGAGCGAAATGGAGACCCTCCGAGGCAAACGTCGCGAAATAATATCCGAAGCACGAGATGAAGCTCGTCGCATCCTTGAAGGGTCAAATGCTACTATCGAGCGCACCATACGAGAAATTCGAGATAGTCAAGCAGACAAAGAACGCACTCGTGAAGCTCGTCGCAAACTCGAGAATGACCGCGAAGCACTACGTAGCGAGACCGATAAAGCGCATCCACTTCTCGACAAAAAAGTACCTACAAAAAAGAAAAAGGAACAAAAAGCGAGTCAGCCAAGTGCAGATACCCGTCCGCTAGAGCCGGGTGATAATGTATTGCTCGAAGGCGGTGGTGGTACAGTTGGCACAATCAGTGAGATATCCGGCAAAAATGCGGTTGTGGTATTCGGACAAATGAAGACTACAGTCAAACTCAACCGTCTTAAACGCACTATCCGAAAAGCAGAAAGTGGAGCATCAAAAGGTGGCGTAAGTTATATTTCATCACAGACATCCGAAGCGAGTCGCGACCGACAATTAGCATTCAGCCATGAGATTGATGTACGCGGAATGCGAGCCGATGAAGCCGTACAAGCTGTGATGTACTATATCGATGATGCAATCCAATTCAACACCAGTCGTGTACGCATTCTTCATGGAACAGGGACCGGAGCACTTCGCCAATATATCCGCCGCTATCTCGATACAGTAAAAGCGGTTAGAGTCTACCACGACGAGGATGTGCGATTTGGCGGGCCAGGTATAACCGTAGTAGAATTTTAAACTATGCTTGGAAAATTATTTCTGACTTTTTCAAAAATCGGAGCATTCACATTTGGCGGAGGATGGGCAATGATATCAATAATCCAACGCGAAGTAGTAGAAAAACATCAATGGCTAGAAAAAGAAGAGTTTCTCGACCTATTAGCAGTAGCACAATCAATGCCCGGTATCCTTGCTGTAAATATATCTGTTGTCGTAGGCGATAAACTACGAGGACTCAAAGGGGCTATAACCTCTGCAGCCGGCACAATTTTGCCGTCGTTCTTAATTATCTTATTAATAGCAATGTTCCTCACTCCTGAGATGATTACCAACAGCCCCACGCTTACGGCAATCTTCAAAGGCATACGTCCGGTAGTCGTAGCTCTTATTGTAGCACCCGTATTCACAACAGCAAAATCAGCCGGTATCGGCTGGAAGATGGCATGGATTCCTGCAATAGTTGCACTGCTAATTTGGTCAAAAATACCATTTATCTCCAATCCGATTCTCTTTATCATCCTTGGAGGAGTTGTAGGTTATTATCTCACCATTCGAGCACACAAAAATTTGTCAGACGATAAAAACGACGCAACGAAATGATATACCTTCGACTTATTTGGAGCTACCTCAAAATAGGATTCTTCGGTTTTGGCGGAGGATACGCGATGCTCGCATTGATTCAAAACGAGATTGTTACTCCCGGATGGATTACCGAACAGACATTCACCGACATTGTGGCAATTTCGCAAATGACCCCCGGGCCAATCGGCATAAACTCGGCTACGTATATCGGTTATGTAGCTCCAACACAAACCGAGATGTTTTCATCGCCGATTTACGGCATCCTAGGTTCGCTTATATGCACGCTAGTAGTGATACTACCATCGTTTATACTTGCACGATATGCCGGCCACTATATAGCACGGCACCGCGATAGCGTTGTTATTAAAGGAATCTTTGCCGGACTTCGTCCAGTGGTAATAGGCCTAATCGCCTCAGCAGCATTAATTCTAATGAATGGAGAGAATTTCGGCACTACGTCGCCCGATATCGCAAAGAGCGTAATTCTCGCCATAGCAGCACTTTCGCTCGCCCTCTTTACAAAAACACATCCGATACTCCTAATCATTGCATCCGGCTTTATAGGTTGGCTAATATTTTGACAATGAACTACCAAGAGACTCTCGACTTTCTATATTCGCAAGTACCGATGTTTCAAAATCTCGGTGCAGGAGCTTATAAACCAGGACTCAACACGACGCTTGCACTTGCAGCACATCGTGGCAATCCACACACCAAACTCAAGGCTACTATACACGTGGCCGGCACTAATGGCAAAGGGAGCACTGCTCACACAATTGCTGCCATACTTCAATCAGCCGGATATAAAACAGGACTTTACACCTCGCCTCACCTACTCGATTTTCGTGAACGAATTCGCGTAAACGGCACTCCGATAGACGAACAGTTTGTAATTGATTTTGTAGCCGACTATCGTTCGACTGAAAAGTTGACATCCCTCTACCCTACATTCTTCGAACTAACTACCATAATGGCATTCGACTACTTCGTACAGAAGGAGGTAGATGTTGCTGTTATCGAAGTCGGCCTAGGCGGACGTCTTGACTGCACTAATATCATATCGCCCGAACTTTCAATAATTACGAATATATCGCTTGACCATACCGCATTGCTCGGACATACTGAGCCTGAAATCGCATCGGAAAAAGCAGGAATCATCAAGCCGAATACTCCGGTTGTGATAGGGAAAGCTAGTGGCGATGTTCGCAAAGTATTCGAGACCAAAGCGAAGGAATGTTGTTCACCTATTGTATTTGCATGCGATAATAAGCCTTATACATCGGCTATTTTCAAAACTGAATACATAGAGTACACAGAAACAAAATGGGGTGATATCGAAGCGGAACTAACGGGTAGTTGTCAGACCGAAAACGCAGCTACAATACTCTCCGCGCTCGATTTCTTGGTAGCTAAATTTCCGAAAATCAATTCCGATGCAGTAAAAAACGGATTTGCAAAAGTATGCAGTCTTACAGGATTGATGGGACGTTGGATGGTTATTCAAGATTCTCCTGTAAAAGTAATCTGTGATACCGGACACAATATAGGCGGCTGGGAACATCTTGGCACATCGCTCAGTGATATCACCTCGAATGGCAAACTTCACATCGTGCTTGGTTTTGTAAACGATAAAGACATCAATGCCATCGTCGACTGCCTACCACGAAACGCTAAATACTACTTTGCAAAACCGTCGGTAGAACGCGGACGACCTGCAGCAGAAACGGCAGCGGTAGCGCACTCGCACGGCATAATCGGAACTGTATACGATAGTGTCGCCGAAGCTTACCAAGCAGCTAATTCGGCAGCACTCGAAGGCTCGACTATTTTTGTAGGAGGTAGCACATTTGTAGTAGCCGATCTCCTCACCTTGCTGAAATAAGAATAATTACTCATCCGTCTTCTTTTTCGCCACGGGAATCTTCTTTGAAACGGCGATAAAGAAGCGGAGAATTTTTGGAGACAAGCTTAGCAGATATATCACTAAAAGAGATAACAAATAGGTTGCTAAAGCCAACGTATGACGTTTATTGTTGTCAACCGGTTCAACCTCATCAAGAATGTTCGCAGCATCAGTATCATCGGGCAATTTCGAATCCATCGAAGAAAGAGTACGTTTCCATCGTATTTTGCCATCGACAACATAAACCAAGGCAGCATCACCACGAACGAGTTGCTTTAGAGCTGTATCTTCAGCTGAATATATAGGAAAATGCGGACGAGTCAGTTCGACCCAATCAGAAAGTGTTGTACCTGTAGCACCAACAATTCCTACCATATCAACATCATGTTTGGAGGCATATTCCTTAAGACGATTGACATAGTGAGCTCTGGAAAGAAATTGCATATCAGGCTCTGCAACAATTAGATACAAACGGCTATCTGAATCAGCAGCAAAATCAGCACTAACATCTTCGCCATCGGCATTAATTACTTCAAAACCTCGGTGTACATCGTTAACAGGAGCTATTTCACGCACATCGACGAATATCCATGTACTATCATCGGGAATGTCAGCGAGTGAAAATTCACGTTGCTCGCCATCTTTTTCATACACATATACTGTATTATCAGAGACATCTGAATTTACGAATAGCTGAGTACCAATGGTATACGGGCGAAAATCGACAACCGGCTGGACGTGATATCCGGTAAAAGCAAGCCACAAAGGAAAAGCAAGAGATGCAGTAACAACAAGCCACTGTATTGGAGCAGGATAGAATCCCTTAACTCTATGATTATTGAACAAAAGGAATAACGTACATATCGATATAACTATATTTTTAATCAACGTTGTTACATTCGATACGACAATAAAATCGCCAAAACAACCACAATCGGATACCGGATCAACAGCTGCTACATAAACCGAGAAAGGCAACATAAAGGCCATTATCGATGTAGCAAGCATTGCCCCCGTACGCTTGAGCGAACCAGAAACGAGCAATACGCCGGTGCAAAATTCGATGCACGAAAGGGCTACACACGCGGTGAGTACTACCTCGCGAGGCATCGAGAAGTGCCAAACATTGAGATACTCGTTAACTTTGATAATAAAGCCCCAAGGGTCGATTGCTTTAGCCCAACCTGAGACAATAAACGTACAACCGACTACGATACGAGTCAGCCAGACAAGCGCAATACGAAATCGAGGATTAACGGCAGGCTGCATCCTCGGTGAGTTTGATAATGCCAAACACCGCGTAGTTAACCATATCGAAGTAGTTGGCATCGATTCCTTCAGAAACTTCAGTATGTCCTTGATGGTCTTCGATTTCCTTCGTACGCTCGATTTTAGTAAGGATTAAGTCGACGTACGATAGCACACGCATACCACGCCAAGCTTCGTTGTAATCAGTATTCTTCTTAATCATCAAATCCATAGCCTCTTTGGCAACACCATCGTAAAGTTCGATAGCTCGTTCTTTATCGAGGTCCTTAGTATCAGCAAAACCGAGTCTCAACTGAATTACGCCAATAATGCCATAATTTACGATTGCTAAAAATTCGGGGAGGATACCTTCGCCAACAGCAGACTCACCGGTAATCTGGAGAGTTCGGATACGTTTAGCCTTAATAAACAGCTGATCAGTAATAGCTTCGGGACGCATGATACGCCAAGAGGGTCCATAATCGCCGAGTTTTGCAACAAAAACTTTGCGGCAAAGAGCCAATGCTTCGTTAAATTGTACGTTGGTATTATTAGTTTCAGACATAGTTTTCGGTATTTTCTGCAAATGTACCACTTTTTTTCCTATCTACCACCCCCTATTCGAAAAATAGGTCGCGTAGTACAAGGTCGCATAGCAACCACTGAGATTCGGGAACACGTAAATTACTATCGTTGAGAAGCAATCGGCCTGCACTTATATGCGGTTGAGCAGCCGCTAATAGATATTCCTTTTGGCTTTGTGAAAACGACATTAGATTGATTCCTCGAGCAGTGCGTAAGCTAATTAGCAAGCGATCGTTGAGGCGATCGGTATCGTCTTCACTATCTACCACTGCCGCGGTTTGGGGATGTGCAAGATAATCATTCAATGATGACGGCACATATTTACGAGTAGCATCTGCAGTAAGGCTATGAGCACCCGGCCCTAATCCTAGGTAAGGAGTCCCATCCCAATAAGATGAATTATGACGGGAAAAGCAATCGGGCTTAGCAAAATTAGAAATCTCGTAATGGTCAAAACCAGCCTCTGTTGCAGCGTAGCACAGTTGATGGTACATAGATTCTAGAGTCTCATCATCCGTCTCAACGATTTCGCCACGTTCGCGTTTTAAATATAGGCGAGTACCGGGTTCGTAACTAAGGCAATAGGCAGAGAGATGTGTAATACTTGACGAAAGCAGTCGATCGAGCGACATTTGCCACGACTCACAAGTTTGACCAGGCAAACCATAAATAAGGTCAGCGCTAATATTTGATATTCCACAATCTCTCAGACAATTAATCGCAGCAATAGCATCAGCAGCCGAATGACGTCGACCAACAAAGGCTAATTCACTATCAATAAGCGACTGGACCCCCATACTGACTCGGTTGACGCCAAACTCACGCCAAATAGCGACAGAGAGAGGATTAACATCTTCAGGATTTACCTCGATTGTAAATTCACTTACCACCTCACGGGGAAATAGATTTGCAATACGACGAAGATATTCCGGAGATAAAATCGATGGAGTGCCACCACCAAAATAAATGGTATTTATTGGTAAATCGCTCAATTCGGCACGCCGTGCATCCCATTCTTTGGCAAGAGCTAGAGTATATTCTTCTACCCTACGCGACCCGGCAATCGAATAGAAATCACAGTAAGCGCATTTGCTATGACAAAACGGGATATGGACGTATATACCTGCCATATATCAACGTTGCTTAACTATACGACCACAGAGAGATTGAAAAGCACAATAAGTGCAATTATCAATACTAGAGCACTGAACAATATCGACATTCGGGTCGAAAATCTCTTTAATAAAATTGTGGAGCAACGGCTTAAACACCTCACGATGAGGCGCATATGATTCTACCGGAGTCCCATCGAGTGAAATTGGCGATAAAGAAACACCACTCGACAACTTACGCATACAATGTATAACCGGTTGAATATCTATATTTGGATCAACCATCGCTCCATAAGCCTCACAATAGGTAAATAGTTGGAAAATACCATCTTTTTCTTGAATCGTAGTATTAAAGAGCGAGCCAATATTTTTGGCAGATATTTCGTCGTCACCAGTCTTGAAATCAATAAACCTCAACTTATTTCCATCGATACGATCAACACGGTCGATTGACATATAGAAATTGACATCAAGTTCATCGTCGATATGCCAAACGCCATCGATTTTCTTTTCGTTAGCAATAAACGTGAAGCTCTGACCATTGGCACAATAGAAATTACGTTCGGCTACAAGATTTGCACGTGCGATACGCGCCACTAATTGGACCGCCAATTCGGCTTCAGCAGAAAGCACAACATTTTCGGGATCTTTAGCTTTGGGGTATCGTTCGCGAATAATCATCTCACGCGCGGCATCGTCGATAGCAGAATTCGCTGGGTTGAGCCATCGATTGATAACATTAACATCAATCAACTCACCCTCATATTCGCCATATAACTTCTGAATTGTGTTATGGACGACCGTGCCAAATTCTGAAGAAGTGATATAATCGACCAATTCGTCAGATCCACGCATACGCCGCGCATACTCTAGGTAAAATCGCATCGGGCAACTCTTATAGATCTTTAAAGCAGAAGCCGACAGACGTAAAGAGCCTCCTTTACGGAACTCATCTAAAAACTTAAGAATATCAGGAGTCTTTTTAATAGAAATAACCGTATTCGTATCGCCTTGAGATACATAATTAACTGATTCGAAAGATGATGAGATCTGTGGCATCAGATACCGTAACTGCGAAATATAGCGGGACATTTCGCCATTACCCACACCTGCGCTTCGCGAATCGTAGAATAAAGCGACACGACGAGCTCTTGCCAGTAAACGATAGAAACAATAGGCATAGGTCCATTCAAGATTTTCAAAATCAGGGAGGCCAAAACCAGAACGAAGACTATTTGGAATCATCGTCTTGGTATACTGTTTGCGAGGAAATACACGCTCGTTCATCGACAAAATAGCAATATTATCGAAGTCGAGTCCGCGAGTTTCAAGAACACCGAGTACCTGTAGACCTTCGAGTGGGGTCCCGTTAACAGTCAAACCTCTAGCATTGAAAATACGCTCGAAAAGATGCAAGAAAGTACGATCGGTCATCGTCACCCCATAACGTTCAATAAGAGCAGCCAGGTCTTCAACCTCTTCTCGGAAGTACTTAACGGCATCGATTTCGAAAGTATGTTCACCAACAGTTTCAAGATGTACAGTCAGCCAATCGAAGAGATTCAATAAGTAAGCAGCTACATCTGAAACGCGAGACATATCACTTACCGGAGTAAATACAGCTTTCAAGTCCGGAGCGACATCAACAATTTCAACTGCAGAAACATTATAAAGCTTTCGTTCGGTTACGAAAGTAGATATATGGTCGGCATCTTCACGAGCAATCAACTGAATATGAGGATGAGCAAGAATTGCATTGACATCTTCAAAATAGAAATGAGTGACACCATGAATATCACGGGCACGAAGTTGCATACTCACAATGGAGTGCAAAAGGGCAGCAAACGTTGTGGTGCGATACGACAATCCCATTGAGATATTCACTGCCTTAATATCTTCGGGAATTGTAAGCAATGTAGGCAATAGAAGCCCTCGATCGGGCAAAACAATCGCTGTATTAAGAGGATTATCGGTATCAATATGTCCATCGTCCGACCATCGGCTTAGCAAAGGGCCGAGCGCCTTGGCTTGTCCGATATTAGACGGTACTGCAGTAATACGGACATCGGGAAGATAGTCGGGTACCGGGACCGTATAATCGTCAGGCATCGGGAAGTTGCGCACCAATTCGCGCAGGCGGCGTAAGGGTAATGGGATGGCAACCTCGCTATCAGTCGGGCATAACCGAAGTGGAGCTATATCCCAGAAGAATGAGGCCGCCCCTATACTTTTGAGATGATTGAAAATCAGTGTTTCAACAGTGGTGAGATCGTTAAAACCGACAAACACATAATGTTCATCGTCGGGAACCTCTCCAGAAGTAATAGATAAAATCTGCTTAAGAGCCGAACGATACTGGCCACCGATTGATTCAAGCCCTCGTTCATGCAATAATTCATGAAAAAGATGGTAAACGTCGGCAAGAATTTCCCAAAGGTATACAAATTTCGAAGCTAAACTATCGCCGACAGTATCATCGCCAACGTGAAGCCAAAAATCATCAATACCGGAAGTGAGACGACTTTCGCCCCAAACTCGTCGAATTACTTCTTTTTGTTCATCATCGAGGTAGTTTGCTTGAATTTCCTTAATGTTTCTAAGATTCTTGAATAGGTCGTCGGCATTAACAAGCGAACGATCGATATCGTCGAAATCCGAAAGCATCATGTCGCCCCAGAAAATAAAAGAGTCGAATTCACGAACAGTTTCGGCACGACCTTTTGCCATCAAAGTACGACGATAAGCCTCATATAGGATGAACAGAGCTTCACGTTCGGGCACTTCAGGACGATGAGCGTATATACTGACAAAATTACGCATCGTCATGAAACGCGGCATCAACGCTACACCACAGACCTGTTCACGGACATATTTCTTCAGGAACATCGCACTGCGCTTATTCGGCAGTACATACACAATATTCTCAGCTTCGGGCCTTCCCGGAGCATTCTCACTGAAATAGCGAGCAATTGACTGTAGGAAATTATCTTGGCTCATTTACGCCTAATAAGCATAATTACTTTTACAGCTAGATCAAAGAAAACAATTTTGCCATTGGCATTGGCGGCAATATCACGACGAGCATCATCAAAAAGCGCCACCATATCGAGGATATTCTTCTCGTTAATAAATGGGAAGAATTTAATAGTAAAAGCGAGTTCGGCAGAGATGAGTGTCAACAAACGCGGATCGGAGAGATGCATAATGAAACTTTCGCGAATAAGCCTTGCCGAGTAGTCGATAAATTGCATTGCGGGCTCACGTCCAAGCGCGGCAACGTCGACGCTCCACTGACGTAATTCGCCTACTTTGCGAGAGTAAGCCTTACGCATTAAGCTGACAAATAGGTCGAAAAATTTAAGTCGGTCGGCAGAAACTTCAGCAAGTTTAAGCGCTTCGTTAATATTTCCGGCAGCGATACGCGAAGTGTCGGCAGCTGCCTCGGGAGTAATACCTCGACGCTCAAGAATCTCGGCGACATCGTCATCTGTATAACGGCGTACAGTAATACGCTGAGTACGGGAATAAATCGTAGGAAGAATACCGCGAGAATTATTGCTCACCATAATGAAAATGGTATCGCCAAAAGGTTCTTCGATGAGCTTGAGCAACTTATTTGCAGTTTCTTCTTTGAATCGTTCGGGCAACCAAAGAAGGACGATTTTGAATTTCGCCTGACGCGCCATAAAAGTGAGTCGTCGAAGCAACTCATTACCCTCTTCAACATAAATCTGCGGTTGAGCGTTTATGTTATCGAGAGCTTCGAGCCAGTGGTCGAAATCCATATATGGGTATTTACCCATAAAATCGCGAAAGACATCGAGATAGTCGTCGGAAAGCGC
Organism: uncultured Bacteroides sp.; assembly: GCA_964651295.1. Lineage (GTDB taxonomy): Bacteria > Bacteroidota > Bacteroidia > Bacteroidales > Muribaculaceae > CAG-873. The sequence continues at coordinate 5,144 of CAZYYV010000027.1, read as the reverse complement.
CGGACGGCCACTCTTCTTTACTACAGGGAACGAATATACGGTATCGATATGATTGAACGACTCATGCTGACGGCAGGAAGGGCAACAGCCACAGCTATCGCCATCGGGAGTTCGATTGGTGCAGTGTATATACTGAGCAAAAGCACGCGCCAAAGCGAACTTTCCGACACCGGAAGGTCCTTCAAGGAGTAATGCATGAGGCAAACGGCCAGTATCAGCCATTTCGCGGAGACGTGCCTTCACATCATCGTGTCCGTATATATCGGCAAATTTCATTTTGCGGCTTTACGTTGCTCGGCAGTTCCGTTTAAGGCTACGTACTCACGCACTTCTTGGAAGAGTCGTGTAGCGAAAACGAAATCATTAAGAGTTTCGTTATTAGAATCGTAGATTTTTGAGCTATCGCCCACCCACTCGCGATGACCTTTATTGATGAAAACGATGTTCTCACCGATACCAAGAACACTATTCATATCGTGTGTATTGATAACTGTAGTAATGCCGTACTCGTGAGTGATGTCGCGTAGTAGTTCATCGATAAGAATTGAGGTCTTTGGGTCGAGGCCAGAGTTGGGTTCGTCGCAGAAAAGGTATTTGGGATTAAGCGAAATAGCACGTGCGATAGCTACACGCTTCTGCATACCGCCTGATATTTCAGAAGGATATTTCTTTTCAGCACCTTTGAGATTGACACGTTCGATGCAGAACATCGCACGTTCTTTCATTTCCTCATGCGACATATTGGTGAACATCATCAAAGGGAACATGACATTTCCGAGGACAGTTTCAGAGTCGAAAAGTGCAGACCCTTGGAATAGCATGCCAATTTCTTGACGTAATTTTTTCATTTCGTCGCGCCCCATTGAGAGTACGTTGCGCCCATCAAAAAGGATCTCACCTTCTTCCGGACGAAGTAAACCGACTAGCGATTTCATAAGAACAGTTTTACCTGATCCGCTCTGTCCGATTATGAGATTAGTTTTACCGGTTTCGAAGGTAGCGCTAACATTATGCAGAACCGTACGACCGTCGAACGATTTTACTAAATTTTTTACTTCAATCATTACATGAGGAGTTTAGTGAGGACAATGTCGAAAAGAAGAATGAAAATACTGCTGCAAACGACAGAGTCGGTACTAGCTTTACCCACTTGTAAAGCGCCGCCTTTAACATAGTATCCGAAGAAAGACGAAACCGCAGCAATAATGAAAGCGAATACAAGAGCTTTAATAATTGCATACCAAACGTACCACTCTTGGAACATAGTCTGAAGGCCGTAAACGTAGCGAGAAACCGGAATCATATCGGTAAACGCAGCAACTACCCAACCGCCGACAAACGATAAGCACATACACAGCACAACAAGAACCGGCATAAAACAAACAAAAGCCACGATTTTAGGGAGTGTAAGGTAGTTAGCTGAATTAACGCCCATAATTTCGAGCGCGTCGATTTGCTCGGTTACTCGCATCGTGCCAATTTCAGATGCGATATTCGACCCGACTTTACCTGCTAGGATAAGACATAGGATCGAGTTACAAAACTCGAGCAGGACGATGTCGCGAGTAGCAAGACCGACAGAATAAGCCGGCATGATAGGAGATGTTACGTTGAGTTGCATCTGGATTGTACAAACCGCGCCCATAAATACAGAAATAAGCATAACGAGCGGGATTGTGTCGATGCCAAGCTTTGCGACTTCTTGCACAGTACGTTTGCCAAAGACAGACCAACGGTCGGGAATGGCGAAAACACGACTCATGAAGATGCAGAACTTGCCAAATTGAGCAAGTGATTTAGTTATTATCATCTTTATCTAAATTTAAAAACTGCCGCAGCCGGGATGGCCGCGGCAGCAGATGCAAATATACGGATTATTTTTGGTCTGAGCCTAATTCGTTCGCTTTTTGGCGATATTTATCGCAAGTAATACCAATTGATTACTTGTATAGGAATCGTCGGATCGATCGTTTAGGAGTTTTTTCAAACTCATCGTCCATTATTTCGATAGCTCTAATCTGCTCATACGGAGCAACGATTTTATTGAGACTCTTACGATTTTCTTCCATAGCCTCAACAAGTTGATCGTGAGAGAGCTGATCGCGAGTAACTTGCGACGAATCAGGATGGCATAGAGCAACAAGTAAGCCATTTCGATCGACAACGAGACACTCGTTGACGTATGGCATATTGCTCAACTTAGCTTCGATTTCTTCAGGGTAAATATTCTGACCGTTAGCTGAGAGAATCATCGTTTTATAACGACCTCGAATATGAATAGTGCGATCGTCAGCGCCAACCCAACCCATATCACCTGTATGTAACCAACCGTCCGGATCGAGAACGGCGTCAGTAGCTTCGGGATTCTTATAGTAACCTTGCATGACATTCAAGCCACGGACGAGTATTTCGCCTTGGAGAGTTCCACCTTCAGAACGATTAAGTGATTCGTCGGTCTGAATTTTAGCTTCCATGATGCCACGTAGAGTACGACCAGCCGAACCGGCACGGAAGCGACGCCAGGGAGAGTAGCTAATAAGTGGCGCACATTCGGTCATGCCATAACCAACAGTGAAGGGGAATTTGATGCGCTGAAGGAACTCTTCCACTTCTGAATTGAGAGCAGCACCACCAACGATAACTTCTTCGAAAGCGCCACCGAATGCTTCAACGAGTTTCGAACGTATAAGGCTATATACAGCTTTGTCAAGCCCCGGAACAGCGAGTACCCATCGAATTGGTTTCTTGGTAATCTGCGGTACTACAATCTTGCGATAAATTTTCTCAAGGATGAGCGGAACGCATATAATGAGAGAGGGTCGCACTTGCTTCAAAGCTTTAAGTAGCAATGCAGGTGTCGGAGTTTTTCCAAGTAAAGTGATATGCGAACCAACAGCAAGAGGCACAAGCATATCAAACGCACAACCATAGGCATGGGCCAAAGGTAAGAATGAAAGTACTCTAGAGCCTTGGTAGTGCAAGCACGATCGAATACCAAAAACGATATTGCCACGGAGAGCGTCAAGCGAGAGCATAACGCCTTTCGAGAAGCCAGTTGTACCCGAGGTATAATTGATTACAGCAGTGGACGAGCCGTCGAAATGACGGTATTTGATGCATGATGCCGAGAAACCACCGGGATAACGTTGACGGAAACGACGCGTAAGACTAGTAACAATTGATGCGTGGCTTAAAGGCGCACGACGACGACGCTTTGGAGCATCCTCTTCTTCGGCGACAATGGCCTCCATCGGCTCTCTTTCGGCAATGACAGTTCGTGTATCCAACGAGAATGCGACACGAATTTCGGGCATAGCATCAAAGTCCAAAGTTTTGAAGAGGCTATCCGAAACGAAAAGCATTTTCGCGTCGGAGTGGTTGATGATATGCTGAGCGTCGGCACCGGAGAAGTCGGACAAAACGGGGACAATAACCGCGCCATAAGTTACGACAGCCATGAAAGTGATCACCCATTCGGGGGTGTTTTTGCCATAGAGTGCAACTTTATCACCCGGTTTAAGTCCAGAAAGTTCGAAGAAAAGGTGCTGCCGTGCGATTCGGCGCGCCACTTCACCATAAGACAAAGTTTTACCAGTCGTATAATCAGTAAGCGCCGGCAAAGGGAAATTGTCGGCGAAACTATGCTGATAGATGGCTAAAACGTCATCAAAGGGTGCAGAATCGTAAGGTTCGTCAAAGTGATATTTCATAGCCATCGGGCTTAATTACTTTTTGTCTTTGTGAGGAGCAAGCGCAGCACGAATATCGTCGAATATTTCGTTTACAGTGCGATTGCCTTCAATTCGATTGTAAGTACCTTTTTCTACGTAGTAGTCGCGAAGCGGTGCAGTCTGACCATGGTAAACGACTAGACGTTTGCGAATAGTTTCGAGGTTATCATCGGCACGACCACTCTGTTTGCCACGTTCGAGCAAACGACGGATGAGTTCATCTTCATCAACTTCGAGACCAACAACAGCGTGAATTTCAGTATTGTAAGATTTGAGAAGTTCGGCGAGAGCGTCAGCCTGAGCGATAGTACGAGGGAAACCATCGAAGATTACACCTTTTTCGATAGCGTCGGGCTGCTGTTTGAAGAGATCGGCGAGGATGTCGATCATCAATTGGTCGGGAATGAGCTGCCCCTGCGAAATGTATTGGTCGGCAACTTTACCGATTTCAGTGCCGCGAGCGATGTGATCGCGAAGGAGTTCGCCTGTAGAGATATGGAACAGGCCGTATTCAGAAATTAAGTTTTCACTCTGGGTGCCTTTACCACTACCGGGAGCACCAAAAATTACTATATTCATTCTATTATAAATTGTACCGCGAAGGGATTCAGATTGATTTATAATCAATTATTCTTCCTTCAAAATGTAGATATCGTTTAGATTGCGGGCCTTTTCATTGAGGTCAAGACCATATCCGATAATAAATTTCGTAGGGATTTCGAAGCCCACATAATCAGGCTTAACCGGACGAACTAACGCATCGGGTTTGAACAAAAGAGTGGCAATTTTGATATCGGCAGGATTTTTCTTTTCAAGATCTTTAATGAGACGATAGATAGTATTACCTGTATCGATAATATCTTCTACGACTATAATAGTTCGACCTTCAATATCCTCTTGCAAGCCAATTACTTCCTTAACCGAGCCAGAGCTAGAAGTACCTTCGTAGCTTTTCAAACGGATAAAAGTAATCTCAGCAGAGATTGACTCTACGGCACGAAAAAGGTCGCTTGCAAAGGGGAAGGCGCCATTCAGCACACAGATGAAAAGCGGCTCTTTATCGCCACAATCGTTGATTATCTGTTTGCCGAGTTCCTCGATACGAGCGGCAATTTTAGCTTTTGAGATATAAGGCTCGAATGTGAGGCCTTCGTATGTCACTTGTTCCATTTTCAATGAAAAATAAATTGCACAAAGTTAACAATTTTTTCTCAACCTCACAAGCCAAAACTAAAACTACGTATATAACCAATAAATATATCAACATATTAGTTGATTATTTTTATATCTATCACCTATCGAGGCATGCAACTCCGACAAAGTTATTCGATCGAACGAGTCGGGTGCTTGCGCTTTAGTTTTTTCCAAAATGTCAATGTACTCTTGCTGCCGATTTGGCTTTTAACCGCGGGG
>CAZYYV010000026.1:0-29914 GCA_964651295.1 uncultured Bacteroides sp. | reverse complement strand
CAAGCAGCCATCGAAGATTAAGAGATAATTTCTTATAATATACTTAGGCGATGAGTCTCTAAAAAGAGATTTATCGCCTAAGTTGTATTATCATGGTTCGAGATTTTTTAGGTTGAATAGTATTTTGTCGCTACCGAATATTTTGTCTATTCCGTCTGAATAGAAGTCATATACATACTCTCTGGCTTTTTTAGCTCTTCTCTTAATCTTTTACGCGTAAGCAATAGTTTATTATTACACTCTTTAAGAGTTACCCTCAATCCTTTGATTTCGGTTTCATATTGTTCTATTTTCCGATGTAGATTCATAATCACTGAGTTATCTGATTGAGGATTCAAATCGGAGTTTAGATTATCCATACTTTTGTATAAAACTTATGCGCCTATTTTTCGAAAACGTCTCCAAGAATAGTTAGGATAGAGATGACAATACCCCTTTAGACAGAATAGATCATTCTGTTTGTTTTCCGGAGTCGCAATATCGGTGATATATGTTCTGATTGTGCTGTGAGGGTATTCGAGTCCAAGTTTCTCCACCTCTTTAACAATCGTGTTGAACGTTACCAACGGGCGATCAGGGGTGATGATCTCACGGATAAGACGTTGTATGTCGGTAGATACTGCCCCGAATTTCCATTTGCCGGTATTTCCCAGATGTTTAAATCCCATTCTGTTAAGATAGCAAATATCGAGAGCTCCCAGATTCTCATGATACAGTTCTTTGTAGCGAATAGCGATGTCTGTCTTGCTAATCCACTCTCCGGCTTTAAAGATGATGCGTGCAACGCGTGCGGCTTTATTGAGTTCAGTGCCTTTCATTCGTATTGCCTTTTTATTTGCAGTAAATTCGTAGACTTCAGGTTTCGATTTAAAATAAGCCTTTAAGAATGTTGCTGCTGCCGAATTATTATACGGAATCAACTTTGATACCGGGACGTAATCATATTCTTTCCTGAGTTGTATCTTTACCTGTTGTGCTATATAGGTTAATTCGTTGGTATTGCCGTGCGAGATAAAAAACTGACCACCATCGAATTCGATAATTTTGAGCCCTAGCATACTGGCAATGAATTTCACTTTCCAGTTGCTTAGATTTTGGCAATTTTTACGCACTATACTGATTTCTTGATTTTCAATCTCAGATATTGTACGATGTGCTAAAGAGATAAATGTATCCTTTATGCCATATTCTTCTGAAAGTTCTTGAGGCACAGAGCCTTCTAGTAAGTCCGACAGAAATTTGCAACGGATTTGGCGGATTCGTTCTCTTGTGCAACTCTCAATTTCCGCAATTTGATCGTCGTTCATACCTTTGTTATATCCTAGAGACAGACGATTGGCTATTTTGTCGTATTTGTTATTGACTAAAGCCATTTGTGTTAATAGAGTATAAATTACTTCTTCTGCTTGTTCTAAGAAAGATACCTCTGTATTAGTAGGAAGCAAACGTAGCTTATTTACTTCAGCAACCGTTTGCTGTGGTTCTGCATTGCTCTTGGTAGACATTATAGCGTCTGCAAGGCGAATTAGAGGGCGAGGTATTTTTTCGAATGAAACAATTTTCTTCAAAAACTCACCGATTGTCATTCTGCTGTATTCCTTCATTCCAGGGATTTTGTATAAATCAAATCCGGTGTCGCAAAGTCGAAGTGGCATAGCTAGATCAGTTGCGTTCATTGATTCCATGAAGTTGATGATTTCGTCAATTTTGAATAATGTTGTTTGTGTCATGCCGATGATTTTTTTGTTTTCTGATGCAAAGTTAGATCTTTTTTATTGGACGGTTGGGGTAAGTGCTTGAATATCTTTTTATTGATACTAGATGGTGATTATATTTTTTATGCTGTATCACTTTTTAGTTGTGTCAAATGGTATAACTTATGCATCTGAAAATCGCATAAGTAAGGACACAAAAAAATTGGAATGAGAATCTTATACCCTAAATATAGGGCTTGATTCTCATTCCAATTTGGAGTCTGTCTGCTTATCTATCTTACGACTTCTGTAAATTCGGGCGTTTGACCGTCCTCTACAGTAACATAGATAGTTGATGTTGATTCTGCACCGTCGGGCGTTTGTGATTTAACTTCGAATCGGTAGTCGATGCCGGTGCATGTTGTGCGACTAGCTACTGCTGTAGGCGTACCGAGGGGATATTTATAACTGCTGCAAGCATCATTGAATACTTTAATTTCGGCTTCTGTAACCGGAGTTGTTTCAGAGAAGTCGGGTAGAGCGTAAATATCACCGCTAATATATCCACCTTCAATGAGGAATCGTTCTATTTCGGCAGTAGCTTTGCCGATTCGTGCATTGCGTACACCATAGCCCTTTATAACTTTTGCACCCGGCTGAGCGGCAATAACGTCGGCTGTTGCTTTGCCGATACCTCCACTACCAAATGTAGCAAAGGTAACGATGACTTTGCCGTCGAGATTATTATTGGCCAAGAATGATTTCATTGGGAGGGCATACGTTCCGCCCCAAATGGGAGAGCCGAGGAAAATGGTATCGTATTGGGCTACTTCGATAGTTAAAGGCTTTAACTCAGGTAACACGCTGTCTCTTTCGTGCATCCAACGCTGAATTGTGGCATCGTAATCGCCATCGTAAGGTACGACTGCTTCGAGAGCGGCTATATCGCAGTTGAGCCGAGTTTTTAGCTCTTCTGCAACAGTTTTCGTTGTACCTGTCTGCGAGTAGTATAATACTAATACCTTATTATCGGTTTCGTCCGAAATCGCTTTTGTTGACTTGTTCACGCATGCGCATAGTGTGCATACTGCAGTCAATGCAATAATCAATAATTTCTTCATAGTACTTTGATACATATTATATTCGCAAATGTAGTAATTAATTATTAAACGAATCTGTTTTTCGATAATAAAAAAGCGTCCACATCAAATGATGCAGACGCTTTATAGAGAAGAATGGGAAATCGATTAGCGGAGCGCAACCTTGGCAGCTTGATTGCCAATGGTAACGATGTAGAGTCCTGATTCGAGCGAGGGGATGAGTGTTTCGCCGGCTACAGTTGCAGCTGTGCGGATAAGTTTGCCAGATACACTGTAAACTTTGGCATCGCCGAGTGTGCCGTCTGATGTGATAATGATGCTATTAGAACGGGTTGCGATAGTAGCAGCCTCAGCGCTTACAACAACGTTTTCAACACCAGATATATTCATCATTTCGGTGAAGAGGTCAATATCGGGGAATGCACCGTTACGCAAGAGACCTACGAGGTGGATGAAGTCGTTGTTGAAGGTTACAACACCATTTTCAACCGAGAATTCATCATCATAGAGCATTTCACCTTCCCAGTCGAGGAGGTCTTCATTGTATGTAGGTTCGTCGATAAACCATGTGAAGGTTGTGATTGAGTCGCCTACGGCTGCCTGGCTTGAAAGATCGAGGGTGCGACCTTCGGGAACGACATTGAGAGCTGCCTGGTTGGCGTAGATATAGAGGTTGTACTGCTCTTTAACTTCGGGGAGTGTTGCAAATGTGAAGCGGTTTTTATCGATGTAGAGAGCGTGGAGGTTAGAGAGCATCGATACGTCGACCGATTCGAGTTTGTTATTGCCGAGTCCGAGCTGGTTAAGGCCGGGAGCTCCGGAGAGATCTACGTTTTCGAGTTCGTTGCCGGTCAAGTCAAGGAAGAAGAGCTGTTTGTTGTTGAGTTTAATAGAAGTAAGCTTGTTGTTAGCGAGGCTTACTGCTTGGAGGTTCTTCAACTCTGAAAGATCGAATTCGCCCGCGAAGTTGTTGTTTTGAAGAGCAAGACTGTAGAGGTTGTTATGTTTCGAAAGGTCAATTGTCGAAAGGTTATTGCCGCTGAGGTCAAGCTCTGTGAGGGCTGTGCCGTCGGGAAGTGCTACTTCTGAAAGCGATGCACCGCTGAGAGTGATTGTCGTAGCAGAAGTGAGTTTCGAGAGGTCAACAGAACTCATTGTAGCTCCTGAAATACTGAATACGAAGAGGGGTGCGCCATCTTCGTAGCTATATACCTTAACGTTGGCATTGGCATAAGTGGTGGCGTTGAAGAGACGATATGTCTTACCGAGATCATAGCTTTCGAGTTCGATACCATCACCCTTCCAGTCTATGAAGATTGTTGTGTTGGCTTCTGTGGCTGCAAGTGAGAGCGATACGTTTTGACCTGCAATGGGAGTAACAAACGATGCGATAACGTTGTTAGGCATAGCTGCTACAACGGTCGGGGTAGAGCAGAGTGCGTTTTCTCCTGCGAAGTCAGGGAATGCCGGGTGTGAAATAACGCAGTAAACAGAGCCTGCTTCAGTGTTGATAAACTTGGTCTTGCCTTCCGAGATGGTGTAGTCGGTGCCTTCAACGAGTGCATCTCCGTTTTCTTTATACCAAGTGTATGTAGTAGCTTGACCATTGATTACACGATACTGTGAACCGAGGTCGGCGCCGGGACCCTTAACAGGGATAGCGATTTTGCTTTGAGGTGCGTAGCTATACGATGAGAATGTGGGAGCCGGGAGATTTTCAAGTGTCATTGCATTGCCATCGATAGCAAGGCTTGTAAGAGTCGATTCTTCGGGTAGGGTGAGGCTTGTGATATTGTTGTTCGAGAGAACTACATCTTTCAAACCATCGCAATCTGAAAGGTCTGCTTCGGTGAGGCGGTTGTTTGCAACGTTAATATACGAAGCAGAGGTTGCCGATGCGAAGTTGAATTCTTCGAGGTTGTTGTTGCTGAAATCGATGTGTGCGAGGCCTTCGAGACCATCGAATGTGAATTCACTAATACCATTGTTCGACATAATGAGTGTCGATAGCATGGTTTTGTTGAAGTCATTATTCTTACCCTTAATAGAGAAAGAATAGAAGTGGTTGCCGGTCATCTTGATGGTTTGGAGGTTGCGATGACGGTCGAGTTCGATAGAGTAGAGGCCTGTACCTTCGAGAGTAAGCTCGGTGAGGTGATCGGCTTTCGAGATGTCGAGACTATAGAGAGTTTGGTCTTTGATCGCGAGAGCAGTAAGGTCGATATTTTCAGGAGTGTAGATAGTTACATAGCCGCTACCGATGCGATTGCCGCTTACGAGGCATCCGTCGGCGATAGTAGCGCCTGTCGCAGTAAATTCAACGGGAGTACCATTACCGAAGTCAACTGAGAATGTCTTAGGAGTTGTTTTACTTGCTCCGTTAATACCTACAGTAAAGGTTACAGGTTCGCCTGCATTTGCAGCGGGATTAATAGCTACAGCTGCAAGGTCTTTGCCGAATTCTGCTTCCGATTTCACCATAAATTTGGTGGTGTTGATGGTGTAGAGGTCGAGAAGCGAATTCTGGAAGGTTACGAATACACTATCGGGCTGAGATTCGAGGAATTTGATTACACCGTTTTCGTAAGTGTATGTCGAGGGATCAACTACGAAAGGCGACGAAGGATTATCTTCGTTGATTTGATAGAGGGTAGCGTTGGTTTCTGAACCATCGTTACGAACCATCAATTCCGAGAAATCGATAGCATCGCCTACTTTGTAGCTACGGTTAACGGGAGTGTCGCGTTGGTCGTAAAGGAATGTGTTCCATCCATCGGCAGGAGGTGCGGGCATAGACGCAAAGCCCATGCAGTTTTTGCGGATGTTCACGTTGATAAGATTCTCGTTCTTTGAGAGGTCGAGACCTGTTAGATAGTTGCGAGAAACGTGTAGGATGGTAAGCTCGGGGTTTTGTGTAACGTCGAGCTCGGTGAGCTTGTTATCGCTGATGTAGAGATAAGCCAACTTGGGGTTGTGCGAGAAGTCGAATTTTTCGAAGCTGTAATCGCCGTATGCACCCGATGAAGTTGCGAAGAACTGCTGGAGTACGGGGTTGCCCGAAAGGTCGATATCGGTGATGCGAGTCTCTGAGATGTTGAGAATCGAGAGATTGGCATTCTTGGTTACGTCGAGCTCTTCGAGGAGGGTTACGTCTGCACTAAGTTTAAGCAATTTGGGGCAGCCTGAGGGATCGAGTTTGCGGAGGTCGCGTGCTGCGTATGCGTCAAATACTTCCAAATTGGGGTAGTCTGACAAATCGAACGACTGGTCGAGATGATCCGACATACCAATTTCGAGGATTCGAAGTTTAGGCTTGTTGCCGCCTATTTTGAGGGGATGTTCTGCTGAGTAGGGGTTGTCGGATACATAGAGAGCTGTCAATTTCGAGTAAGCCGAAAGGTCGAGCGCTTCAAGACTGTTGTGGTCGAGCCACAAGAATTCAAGGTTGGTGAGCTGGGGGAACTCGATGCTCTTGATATAGCAACCCGATGCCGATAAGTAGTTGATAATCGATGGATCGCCATAAATCTTTACGATACCGGCTTCTGTCGCAGTACATGTAATTTCGGTGGGGTTAAGGGCTACAGAGCAGTCGTTGAGCTCATATTCTTCAGGGCCGCTACCAAGGTCGATATCGATATAGTCGGCTTGGGTTCCGCCGATATAAAGAGTGAACGAGTTGGTCGGACCTACATTTTGGTATATTTCAGTATGGAAGGTGATGATAGGTTCTTCCGAAACTTCTGCGAAGGCTGCTTGAACGGTCGAACCCGCAAGGAGGATAGCAGCGGCAGCTAATTTGAAGATTGATTTCATATAGTAGGTTATTTAACTAATACACGGGTATTTGCTGAGTCGTTTACGCTTACTGCGTAAACGCCTGCGGTGAGATTAGAGAGGTCGATGTGGTATTCGTCGCCTTGTGTGGTGATGTTAGCTACGATGCGGCCCGACATGTCAAATACGCGGATGTTGAGGCTTTTTGCACCGCCAAGGAATACGTTGAATGAGTTGTCGCCGGTTGCGGTCAAAAGGGGAGTTCCTTGTTCTGCCGCTACGTTGTCGACGCCAGAGCTACGACGGAGCACTTCTTTTAGACCTTCGTATGCGTTAAACTTGCCGTAGCCCCACTGGATGGGATCACCGGTGGTGAGTACATCGTTATCGACTGTCGATGTTTTTGCGATGATATCGAGTACGTCGCTAGCTGCAAGTGTGGGGTCTGCTTCAAGCCATAGGGCGATCGAACCTGCTACGAGAGGTGATGCCATCGACGAACCTACCATCTGCTGCCAGTAGTTGAATGTCGATCCTTTCTTATATTGCGCTTGAAGATATGCAATGGTCATACCATTGGTGCCAAATACATAGGGAGTGCTTGTCGACGAGATGATAGTCGCACCGGGAGCGCATACGGTGGGAAGATTGCGGCCGTCAATAATAGTACCGAACGAAGTAAATTCGCTCATTGCACCGCTTTGTGCAAACATTCCATCGTAGCCATATGCGTTACCGTCGAGCGAAATCCAATTGTCGCGTGTGTTATACGAACCAACGATAACGGCGTTTTTAGTAGTTGCTAGGTCGCTGATAGTACCGTTGAGACTTCCTTTCGACCATCCTTCCTGGTCATAGTCGTCGAGCTCGGTGTAAGCGCCGTCGCAGAAGATGTCGACGCGTTTGCCATCTGTGCGGCTTACGATGAGGCCGAGGATGTAGTTCCCATCTTCGTTGGTTTCTTGGTTATCAGTGGTCATATAATCGATGATAGCGTAGAAACGACCTGTTTCGCTATCAATCATTGAGCCAACGCCAACGTAACCTTCGAATGCTTTTGTAAACTGTGCCGATTCTACACCTTCTCCGTATGTCGAAGCATCACTTACATAGTATGTCGCACTACCTTCCATATTACCCTTCATAGGGATACGGAGTGCTACACGGCCACGGCTCTTATTGTAGATTACTGCTTGGAGGTCGAACAAGGTGCTGTCTTCCGAGTATACGTTGATTGTACCATAGCGGATGTTGCCTTCTTCGGCTGTATAGTAGTTAGGCTTAATAAATGTCTGAAGAACTGAGTCTTCTGCAGTGAGTGTCTTGTTGAGCGCGATTGGAAGGTCGCCTTCGTTACCAGATGAGATACAGAAGATACCGTGGCCCTCGGTTTGTGAGTTCGATTCTGCGGTAATGTACTGCGAGAGCATACCCATACCGTCGTGAGGGCCGGTATTGCTGCCAAGCGAGAGGTTAATTACTGCGGGTTGGCCATTTTCGTAAGCGTAGTCGAGGATGCCCGAGATACCATAAGCAATAAATGCGTCTTGGAGGGTGCCACACGATGCTACGATATCCGATTCGTATGCAACTCCGTAGTAGGGATTAGGAATGCTTCCTCTCTCGGTTTTGCCGTCTTCGCCGGTTGCGTAGTAGTAATTAACATCACCTTTGTAACTACCTGCCATAATACCCATAGTGTGAGCTCCATGGTAGGTCGATGATGCGTCTGTCTCGAATTTTTCGAGTTGGTCGGATGTATATATCGAATTGAGCATATTACCCGAATCACTAGAACGACGATATGCCAACTGTTTGATACGGGGATTGCCGTCCGAGTCTTTGAAGTTGATGTGGTTGGGGTCCATACCGGTATCTACAATACCGCATACAACACCTTTACCGGTATAAGCTCGGGGTAGCTCGAGGCCTTGGTGGATCATATCGACACCGGATGCAGCACGAGCACGGTCGAGTTTGGTATTTACTTCTCGTGAAAGCTGGAATGAACGTACTCCTTCGGCCTGAGCTATCTTCTCGATAGCTGCGTACGGGAAGGCAACTACTAGAATATTGCCTCGTCGGCTGAGAATTTCAACGTCAAGGGCTTCGATTGCGTCGGTCGACGCTCCGTCGTTAAGGCTGATAAAGCCATAGCCGACACTCTCTACGCTTTTTGCTGCTACTCGACGTGCTTTGAGTGTGCCGTCGATTGAGGGAGCACCGGTTGTGAAGCCTAGCTGGCTACGGCGGAGTTCGGCGCGACTCTGGAGATCGAGAGCATTTTGGGCAAATACCGATCCGGCTGTAGCAAGTGCAAGAATCAATAATGTTGAACGCATGTTTGTTATTTTGTTATTACGGATAATTAGTATATTTATTTTACCTAAAACAATATGGTTATTAACGTGAAAAAGGGAACTCCTAACCTTCACGGTCGGGAGTCCCAAGTACTAATAAGAATTGTGTTAGGTATTTCTTCATCAATTATTTAGCAACCTTCTTGCCGTTGACGATATAGATACCGGCAGGCAATTCGGCAATTGTTGCTTTTGTAGCAACGGGGATGCCCTGAAGGTTGTAAACTACTGTATTTTCTGTTTCTGTTACTGCTACATTGTCGATGCCACTTGTTTCATTACTCATGATAGTAATTGTGCTTGCTTCTGTAGCTGTAAATGTATATTCGGTAGTTTCTTCTGCTTCTGCTTCGCCTACTTTTACTTTGAATGCTTCTTCACCTGCAATCTTAAACTGAGTGCCGGGAAGTACGCTGATGGGTGATGTATAGTCGCTTACGGGAACGATTACGTCTCGTGTGATAGTTACTTCTACATTGTCATCATTTACGATAGTTACTTCAAAGAGCTCTGGGTCGCAAGTAAAGTAGATCTTAGCTACATCTCCATCTTCGGGACGAAGTTCGTAGTTGGTGTTGCCACCATAGAGACCTTCTTGCTTTTCGTTGTTGAGGTAGAGGTTGTTATACTGAGGTCCGTACCACGATGTTGCGATAGGCAGATAAGCATTGTCAAATTTGATAACGTTGTAGCCGGTTTCTACATCGAGAGTCGCGCGTTCGCTGTTCATTACGTTGAAGTAAGTTGCGGCAGCCGATTTGTCGTCGATATAGAGCACGAACTGTTTGTCGAGTACGCGTTCGCCTACTTCGATAGTGAGTTCGCCTTCTGCGCTAAGTGTGATGCTATTGTTGTATGAACTCCAATTGGGGAGAAGGTCGTTTTCACCATCTTTGAGCACCTTAAGCACATAGCCGGTCTGAGGTTCGATAGTGATAATGTTCATTTGATCGTTGAACTCATAGTTGTTAGCACCTTCTTGGAGCTCAAGGATAGTGTTGTTGTATGAGTAACCTTTGTAGATTGTTACGTATTCAGCACCGGTGAGGTTGATAACCTTAGTGTGATTTTCGTAGCGGGTTACATCAAATTCTACGGTTGTTGCATCGGTAACGAATGCTTCGTAGCTATAGCTATAGTACTCTTCTTTGCCGTTTACGTAAACGTGGTTGAATTTGAAGTCTGAAGTGTTATATGTAATTTTGACAGTCGAACCAACCTTTACAGAGAAGCCTTCTGCGAGATATTCTTCTGCAGTCTTTGTTTCATTGTTTACAGTGAGAGCCGAGATGAAATCAGAAGTATTTTCGTTCGTGAACGAAATTGAGAAAGGTACGTCGATATCGGGATAATCAGCGTATACTTCTACAACAGCGTCTTGCGAAAGCGAAATTTCTGCTTGACCATAGTTAATAGGCTTTTCTTCGCCGTTTACGAGTACTTTGTATAGCTTTTCGCTGTAGTTCTTGCAGCTAAGAGTAAGGCCTACTTCTTTTTCAGGATTATACTTAACAACCTGAGTCTCTTCAATATTCTCGATTGAACGATAGGTGCCGGAGAATCGAGCGGCTACCTTTTCGGGATTATCTACTTTGAGGGTAAAACTACCGCTGTAGTAGCTGTCAATGTCCTGGGTTGTTACTTTGAATGCCTGTTCTGTACCATAGTAGCTGTTAATATTGGCGCTATAGTTGCCTGAAAAATATTCAGAGCTACCATTGCGTGTAACTGAGATAAGAACATAACCTTCAGTCGGTGCTATAACAAGATCGGAATAGTCGGCACATGTAAATGTATTTGCTCCATTCTGGAGTGTGAGTGATGTGCCACTGACTGTTGCTGTTATGGTTGACGCATCAGCAATTTCAATTGTGTAAGTGATATCGTCTGCACTTGCTGTAAATGGTGTCAGCAATGTCAATAGTGCAATTGCGAATGTGTAAAGATGTTTCATTTGTTGTCTAATGAATTTGGGTATATTGCCGATTTTATTCGCGAAAAATCGGGGCATAGTTAGCTAAGTCATGCAAAGTTATAATAATTCTTTAGATTGTGCGTTCTCTTTGCTATTTAAATATTAAGGATTTAACATAGTTTAGTGGAATTTTGGTCGTTTAACTTAAAAATCTAAAGAAGTTTATGATTTTAACAGCCGGATAAAGAAAAACGAGGTGAATCTCTCGATCCACCTCGCAGCTCAGCCATATTAACGGCTGAATATTAAGACTTAAACGTGTCGTTTTTTATTTTGCAATTTTCACACCGTTTACGATGTAGATGCCGGTAGGAAGTTCGCTAAGTGTTGCTTTAGTTCCTACTGCGATACCCTGGAGGTTGTAGACTACTGCCGACTCGTCGGTTGTTACTGCTACGTTTTCAACTCCGCTTGTTTCGGGTTTTGCGATTGCAATTGTTACGGCTTCTGCTGCTGTGTAGTTAAGCTCGTTGGTTAATACTGCTTCGGCGTCGCCTACAGTCGCATTGAATTCTGTTTCGGCGGTAATCTTAAGCGAAGTACCGGGAAGTACTGCCAAGGGTGAAGTGTAGTCGGCTACTGCTACAATTTCGTCGCGGGTAACTGTCAAATCGATGTTATCTTCGTTAGTAATAGTTACATCAAATTCAGAAGGATCGCAAGTCAGGTAAACTTTCACTACGTCACCGTCAGCGAGGTTTAGTTTGTTGTATGTAGTGCCGTAGTAAGCTTCTTTCTCTTCGTTATTTACGTAGAGGTGGTTGCTGTCGTTGCTATTGCCCATCCAAGAGATGGTGAAAGGTACGCAAGCTGCATCGAAGTTAATCAAATTGTAGCCTGTAGCAGTGGTGAACAATGTGCCGTCGTTGCCTTTTACAGTAAGCTGTGCTACTGCTGTTTTGTCATCGATATAGAGCACTGCCTGCTGGTCGAATACGCGTTCTACAACTTCGATTGTTAAAGTACCTTCGCTCTTGAGTTCGATATATTTAAGTGAGCTCTTCGACCATGTTGGAAGCATATCTTCGCCATTGTCAGTGAGTACGCGTAAGGTATAACCGTCGTGAGGACGAATTGAGAAATAATTCGATTTTTCGTTGAATACGTATTCGTTTTCACCATCAACGAAGTTTACGCGATTTTCTTCCTTAACGCTATAGCCACTATAGAAGTCGGCGTGTTCTGCTCCGGTAACATTGACAGCTTTGGTAATGTCCTGGTATTTAGCTACGTCATAGACGATCTCGATATCACCTGAAACAGATGTTTGGAACATTGTGCGATATTTCGATGTGAGATCTTCGCCGTTTACTGTGATTGAGTTAATCTTATAGTCGGCGCTATTGTGCTTGATGCTGACAAGTTGACCCATATTTACGGTGTAGCCTTCTGCTAGGTACACTTCAGGTTCTACATTTTCGTTGTTAACGGTGAAGCTCTTGATAAATGATTCGCAGTCCTCGTTTACGAAAGTTACTTTGAATTCGCAAGGTTCTTCAGGGAATTGTGTGGTTACTTCGATGCGAGCATCTTGTGCCAATGCAACTGTACTTGTGCCGTTATAGAGGGGCTGTTCTTCGCCGTTTACTGTTACCTTGTAAAGCTTTTCAAGGTAGTTGGCACAACTGATTGAGAGTGTCTTTTCTTTTTCAGGATTGAATCGAAGAGTCGATTCTTCTTCTGAAATTGCAATAGGACGTTCGGTTTCTGTGATTGACAAAGCCACTTTTTCAGGTACATCTACTACCAATGTGCACGATCCGGTATAGTAGCTTGCTTCATCGGCTGTTTTGATAGTGATTGTTTCATTGGCACCGAAGTATTCGTACGAAATGGTTGTACCATAGAATCCGTCGACATATTGCATTGCTGTGCCATTGTGTGTTGCACTCGTTACGATGTAGCCTTCGTTAGGCATAATCATTACTGAAGACCAATCTTCAACAACCATTGGGTTGTCGCCATTTACTAGTGATACTGGAGTGTCGTCGTTTACGTATACTGCGGCGGCGGCGGCGTTGTCGATGTTAATTGTTAGATTAACAGATTGACTTCCTTCATACTGCGCTGATGCAGTGAACGACGTCAGCAACGTTACAAAGGCGGTTGCAAGTGAGTACAAATGTTTCATAAGTATTACTTTTAATGTGTTGGAATAGTTAGAATAGCTGATTACAGCTGTTGGAAATGATTTTGGGCAAAATTAAAACATTTTATTACACGTTGTACACGATTTTGCCACAAAAAGTTGTGAAATTAACGTAATTTAAGAAAAATCAGCCACGCCGCAATTTGATAGCGAAAATTAAGCGAAAGAATTGGTGAATTCTTCCGCTTAATATCATTTGAAAATATCTTTGTTTTATTGTCTCAAATTGTGGCTCCTGCCATGAATGAAAGTATGATGGTGGCAACTATAAGTATCATGACGGTGATAGATAAGGTTATTAGGGTATTTCTGTGTATTGAGGGAATATCGGTGAGGCTGCTGAGGCTGCCCCAAGTTATCATTCCGAAGATAATTATTGCAATGAGCGAGCCGGTGAGGATTGCTCCGAGAGCTCCCCATGCCGTATTGTAGAGGTTCATACCGACTAAGATATCGTTAAAACCTATAGTAGCATAGGCGATTGTTCCGGTTAGTACGCTAAAGAATACTATTAATGCAATGAATGTTGCAAAACTGGAGGCCACGGCTATAAATGCAATTATACACTTACCGATAATGCTAAAAAAGTTTCTGAAGAACGAACCGATAGAGTTTTCGACGTTATTTGTAGCCGGAGGTGTGGTCGATGACTCGTTTATTACGGCTTGGCCAACTGTGTTTACGTTGATTGGTTCGCCTTTCATTTGTAGCACGCGACGAGGGGTGTTTGCAGCCGGTATCACCATCCATGCAATGAGGTAGACGAATAAGCAGAATAGTCCTTTTGTCGAGATTGCAAGAATGATATAGAGTATTCGCATTATATTGGTATTCCAGCCTAGATATATGCCAAGGCCTCCGAATACGCCTCCGAATACTTTATCGCTCATATTGCGAAAGAGTTTCTTATCGCTAGGCAGATTGAACGAAAAATGGTAGCTACGAGGTTCGCGTTGTGTGGTCGTTGATTGGTCGGTTGCTGTTGTCGAGGTGTTTGTCTCATTTGAGGCTTCGTTGTAAGTTGTTGAGCAGCTATCGTCGCTAATCTCTTCCGGACGACCCATTGTCTCAATTACTCGTTCAACGTCGGCAAGCACGATAACCCCTGCACCGCCATTGATTTTCTCGTTGAATAGTTCGCGGATGCGGCTTTCGATATCGCCAACGATTTCCTCACCCTCGGTGCCGTGGAAGGTTTCTTTGAGTTGCTTCAGATAGTTCTGAAGTAGCTCGAACGCGTCTTCGTCGATGTAGAATATTTGCCCGTCGACGTTGGTGGGATAAGTTCGTTTCATTGTTTATCGGGTGATTGTAGATTTAACAGGTGATTGACTGATAGTGATATTTCCGACCACGATGCTTCGAGTTGGTCGAGAAAACAAGTGCCGAGAGGTGTGATGCTGTAGTACTTGCGTGGGGGGCCGGACGTTGACTCTTCCCATCGATACGATAGTAGCCCATCGTTCTTTAGGCGAGTCAGAAGAGGGTAGAGGGTGCCTTCTACTACAAGCATATGTGCCTCTTTCATCTTGGCGATAATTTCGGATGCGTAGGCATCACCGCTTTGTAAGATTAATAGCACGCAAAACTCTAGCATCCCCTTTCGCATTTGCGATTTCAGATTATCGATGTTTGTTGCCATATTTGTGTGTAGATTGTAGATTATTAGGGGGCTGTTAGGTTTTCGATGCAAAAGTATAGAACTTTATAGTACTATGCAATACCAAGTACTATAAAAATAACACAATTTAACAATAAGCTATGTAAAAAGCGAGCCTATAGCGATGTCGCTATAGGCTCGCGAAGTATGAAAGGGTGTGTGATGTGCTATTTTATGTACACCTTCGATACAGTGTTGCCCTGACGGCGGATGTAAAGGCCGCTTTCGGGGTTTACTACACGGATACCTTGGAGATTGTAGTATACTGCTTCTGTATTATTGTCCGCTACTTCAATAACGTCAACTGCAGTGTTGTCGAATCGATTGATGGTTACTACATTCGACGGTTTTGATGTATTGCCATCTGCATCAACAGCTTCAACGTAGAAGCGAATTTCGTCGGTGTCGACATTTAGTGTAGTGTTGTAGCTGCTCACATTGCCAACATCAGAGTGGTCTAAACCGGTGTTGAGATTGAGTTTGCCGGCTTCGAGGGTGATGGTTAGGTCATCGAAGGCTAGGTTGCCGCTTGCTTTATTGTATACAAACTGCAATTGGTGGAGCTGCGCTCCGGTGTTATTTGCGAGTGTGAGAATTGTCGGACTGTTATTGTACTTATTAATCGACGAAATGGTGGTGAGGAGGCTCCATGAATCGGTCTCTTTGTCGCGACCGTTGATATCAAGTGAACTTGCTTCACCTGCATTGGCTCCGCGGAGCCAGAAACTGAGGCTTGCGATATTACCATCGGTAACCGGAGTAGTGAGCGACATACCGTCAGAGCAGAATTTTGCAGACGGTGCTGATTCGCCGTAGTAGCCGCTCGACGATGTTGAATAACGATCGCTTGTAGTGCCGCTCCATGACCATCCTTGCGGAATGGTGAGATTTGAGCCGCTACCAAAGTCGAGTGTAATGGTAGCAGGGACGCGATTGTCAATGCCTTCTACGGTGAGGAGGTATTTAACAGCATCCTTAACGGGGTGCCAGTTGAATGTTGCTTCTCCGTTTTCGCTAAATGAACCGCCTAGGGCTGAAGGTGATACAAACTCGATGCTTACTTCATCGGTTACAACCGATGATTCTGCAGAGGGAGCTGAAAGCACATTGCCGGCTGCTGCTGTAATTGTGGCGAAATATTCGGTGAATCCCTGTACACCTTCTATAATGATGCTTGTGCCATTATTAACAATGTAGTTGGTGTATTCGCCGAAAGGTACTTTAGTATCACCGTCCTTCGTGTACATGTTTACGAGGTAGTGCGATGTGTTTTCTACTGCAGTCCACTTTATTTCAATTTTTCCTTCGTCAAGAGAGGTGAGTGTGGGTGCTTCGGGAGTGTTGAGCTCGCTGACACCACCGGCTGCATTGAATATGATGAGTCCGTTTTCTGTTTCGGTGATGTCGGTAATGGGCATTTCGATGCGCTTACCGCTCCAAGAGACAAGCGCAGGGGTGGTTTCTTTGGTGAAAGCGGTGTTGTTAGAAGTACCGGGATAAGTGTAGCCGGCGAGCACTGTTAAGTCGTTATTGTTGGCAGTGTTATTGGCTTCGACGATATCGACGTATTGGTGTACTTTCTTATTATTTACTTCATTCTTATCCCATATGTTCTGTATGAAGTCGATGTGCCAAATAAGCATGCCATGACCGGGGAGGTATTTATCCCATCCGGTAAGCTGGCGGTTCTCAAGTAGATAGAATTCGGTAGTCTTATTTGTAGGAATAAGGTAGCACTTGTTGCTTGCTTGGATTTCTTCGAGGCATACGGTGGTTGGACCATCGAGAACCACGGGGTCGAGCCAGCCCATAGCATTACGCTCGTATGCACTATATGCAGGAGGGGTGCGACCTTCGTTGTTGTAGGGGCCGTAGTCGAGTACGCTCCATTCACCTGGTGTGTAATTTGCGCTCGACGTAAGTGTGTGATAAAGGTCGGGCAGACCCATTACGTGCGAAAATTCGTGTACGAATACGCCGATGGGTGTAGGTGTGCCGTCATAGCCCCATTCGTTTACACAGCAGTAGCCGTAGAGCTTTTTGCCGTTATATGTTTTGCCATTTTCTATCTCGAATGAGTGGGGCCATACCGATTCTGATGGACCTCCGGTTGCTTCGCCTTCTCCGGCATATACCACAAATACGTTGTCGATATTGCCGTCTCCGTCGAAGTCATATTGTGAGAAGTCGATTTGGTCGGCAAGTTGAGCTGCTGCTTCGATTGCCATTTCTTCGGGTAACTTGTCGTTGCCGTAGTAATCATTACCGCCGTAATATGAGCGTTTATTGGAGAGGGTAACTACATCGCAAATATCGAAAGTAACATCAAACTGACCATTTGACTGATCTAGGAAATAATCGCGTACAGAACCGGTAGCGTTATATTGTGAGAAACCTTCTTCATTGAAAAGGCTGTTGAAGAATTCTTTGGGGTTGGATACTTTAAATGATACGTCGGCATATTGAACCAAGAACACTAAACCGCGTACTTTGCCGGAACGGGGATAGTTGCCGGTGAAAAGACCCATGCCTTGTTGCTCGGCTACTCGGCGGATACGACGTTCGTTGCTATTACGCTTTACGATTGCATTTGAAATGTCATCTAGATTAGCAATGCGTGCAGCTGCAATACCTTCGGCTGAACGATACTTGATATCCTGAGCAAATACATTCGAAAGCGCTATTTTGCCGGAGGCATCTACCGAGGCATAGCGGAACGATCCGTCCTCTGCTTGGAGTAGTGGAACGTTGTCTTCAGTAACATAGTAGTGCGAAAATTCGTCGCCCACTATTTGAGCGCTAATGGTGCTGCCATCAGGCTGAGTGAATGTGAATAGACCTTTTTTTGCCGGCACTGCATCAGCAACAAATGTTGTGGCTAGTGCTCCTAAGAGCAAAATGCTAAGTTTTTTCATGCTTATGTGTTGTCGTTTAGCGTTCTTTGCTTGATTTGCGCAAAGTTATACTTTTTCTGGAAATTTGAATGATATAGTGCAAAAAAACTTTATTCGTCGCCTGTGTTTTTGGTTAATTCGGACGGATGTTTCAGGAAATACTGATTAAGCATTTCGCTGATATTGAAAAAGTAGCCATCTGGCTTCTTGGGGTCGGTACGAATGACGGTAATGAAGTCGTAGCACGGTGGTTCGAAGCGCTGACTGCTTGCGGTCATGCCTGAAAGGTTGAGAAAGTCGTATTCGTGTTGGGGGTAGACTATGGTGAATGCATTGTCGGCGTCAATACCCGTGCCTGATGATGCTATGACGAGTAATAAGTGATTGAGCTTGTACTGCCAGATTTTGGCGAGGTCGTACTTGCGATTCTGCTCGTACACGTAGATACGATTAGTGAGCTGGCGGAGGTCTAGAGGGTTATCTTCAAGCACCATAAGTGCATAGTCGAGCATCTTTTCGCGGTCGGTGCGAGTGCGTTTATGCTTGGCGTAGATGGGCAGTAACTCTTGAAGTAGTGCCTTGTTGGGAGCTTCGCGATATGGGTCGTAATCCTCCTGAAAGAGAGTCCCATAATAGAAATACTGGAATTGCTCGGAGGTCATCGTTGTGTCGTTCGACATAAAAGATGTAAGAAGACGGGGATAGTAAAACTCCGATTCCTCATCTATCGATGCTGCCGCTATAGCCTGTAAATCGGGGCGACCGAGGCTTTGCCGTTCGTTATTTTTTGCTGAGATGCTCACCACAAAGGTGGTGGTGAGTGCTAATATGATGCTGAAAATCTTTTTCATGATTTAGGGTAGTTAGCTGATTACCGATGCAACAGATATCGCGCACATCGATACCGTTACTATAGCTGGTAAGCTCTTGGCTGCTATAAACTCTAGGAATTGAGGTGAGTTTATGGCATATCGTTGGCTCGCCGGTGTGCGCATATAAATCGTACCACCAAAGAACGACGCAATTGCGGATCCGATTATTATCGATGACGCTGTCGCTGTGGTTGCATAGCCTAGGATGGCACCGGTAATTGCTCCAATGGCTACGTATGCGTGCCCCTTTCGTGTCATTACCACACTTTCCGGCTGTAAAAAACGCAAGCCGAGAACGATAAGTGTTGCCAAACTCCAAAATATTATTGTTTTCGAGTCGACATACGTGGCTCCTGCAAAGTGTGCGCAGATAAGTGCTACATACGACACAATAGCCGCAGGTAGACGTGGTACGAACATTGCAATAATGCCCATTGCAGCTAAAATATTTGTAGTAATGATAAATGCAAAGGAGGTCATAATCGCAAAATTAATAAAAATATTGGGGATTACTGAATTTGCCTACGTTTTTTGGTATAATTTCACCAATATTAAGAAGAAATTTATTCGTTTTTCGTTATCTCTTTTATCGTTCTTTATCTTTTCTTACACGAAAAATAGGTAACTTTGTACTCATAAATTCTTCACTCCGATATGTTGCTTACATTCCTTGGCACCGGCACTTCGACCGGTGTGCCTCAAATGCGGTGCAACTGCTCTGTGTGCACCTCAAATGATCCTCATGACAACCGACTTCGAGCGTCTGTATTATTGCAAACCGAGCCTGGTGCACCGGCTATTCTCATCGATTGCGGGCCCGATTTCCGTCAGCAGATGCTTAGTGTTGGTTGCCCTGATTTAGCTTGTGCCTTACTCACTCACACTCACTACGACCATGTGGGTGGTGTTGATGATTTACGCCCGTACACTCACGCGTATCCGGGCTTGCATTTCCCGCTATATTGTCGTGCCGATGTAGCGCATGATTTACGCAATCGTATTCCTTATTGCTTTAAGGAAAATCCATATCCGGGGGTGCCTCAGTTCGACCTTCGGGAGTGTTGTGCAGGTGATGTCCTAACTATTGAGATCGGTGTAGGTTATAAGCCGGTCGAAGTTGAGGTTCTTGGAGTGATGCACGCTAAATTGCCCATCCTAGGATTTCGTATAGGTAAATTTGCGTATATAACAGATGCTAACTTTCTTTCGCGTGAAACTATCAAGCGTATTTGTGGTTTAGATACCTTAGTACTTAATGCATTGCGCAAAAATCAACATCCTTCGCATTTTTGCCTTGCCGAGGCGCTTGAAGTTGTCAATGAAGTAAAACCGAAACAAACTTTCTTCACCCACATGAGCCACGACATTGGCTTACACGCTGAAATTAACCGGAATTTGCCGGCAAACGTGCAATTTGCCTATGATGGCCTTCAAGTGGAAGTGTAAAAACCTATTATTCTAAACAAGCGTACATCTTCTCGAGTGTTTTTGCTACTGCATTTGGAAGGTGTTTGGCAATATTTTTGTTGGCTGCGCGCGCTTGCGAATATGTTTTATCGGGGTCGTCGAGGTAAGATTTGATGGCTGCTGCAAGTTGCTCGGGCTTTCCGGGTTCGACGAGCGTGCCATTTTCACCGTCTGTGATAATTTCTGGTATACCGCCTACATTGGTGGCTATTGAGGGCATTAGATATGCCCCTGCGTCAAGAAGCGTGATTGGTATTCCTTCAAAATACGACGGGAGAATAACAATGTCGCTATTGCGAAGAATTTGGTCTTTCGCATCTCCGCGCACCCATCCTGCGTAATCAATGATTGAATCGAGCCCTCGAGCCTTCATGTCTGCGTTAAACTTTTCAGGATCGGCATCCCCTCCGATAGTGAGCTTAAGTCGTGTTCCGTACTCGGCTTTGAGTATGTCGATGGCGTAGAGGAGGTCGAAGAAGCCTTTTTCTTTGGTCATGCGTCCAAAGAATACGAGACGCAATGTGTCGTTGGCTTCATGACGATAGCGTGTTGGTACATTTGTCGGTGGTTCGATGATATTGTCGACAACGAAAACTCGTTTACAGCCAAGCGTCTCCGTAAAATACTTCTTCCATCCTTCTGAAAGCACCGCAACAGCCGAGCAACCATTGACGAATCGTGAGATTTTATCAATGCCAACTTTTTGAGCGTATGCCGGAAATCCGCCGGCATGGCAGTGGAAAATTACGCGAAATCCTAGTGCTTGTGCTTCGCGGATTATCAATTTTTTACGTATGTACGATTTCCCGGTTGCTACGTGTACGTGAAGTATATCATAGCCTGCCATCCTGAAAAATGGTAGGCGTACAAGTAGCCATGCTAATGGGAATACGCCGGCAATGGTGCCATGGCGGCTATTCGATGCAGCGAACGAAAATCCTGGTATTGTACGGCTATATGAAGCCAATACAGATGATATACCGCCGAGCCCTTTGAGATCGGGCCCGACGGTTAATACCTTATGATGTGTCGATTTAACGGACAAATCTTATTTTTTGTTGCCGGCAGCGAAGCGTGCGTTAAGACCTTCGATGATTTCGGCGGTAATGTCGAGTGCAGGGTTGAAGTAAACGCCTGATTCTTTAAGAAGGATTGCGTCGTAGCCGTGCACTGCATTGTAGTCGTTTACAAAGCTGGTGATTGAGTCTGAAAGACGTGCGCGAATCTGAAGTTCGCTATTTGCGAGACGCTGTTGCTGGGTGTTGAGATAGCGATCTGCTTCTTCTCCTTTCTTCTGGAAATTCTGTACATCAGATTCCATTGAAGCTTGAGACAAGTATACGTTGTTCTGCTGCTTCTGGCTGATTTTGTCTGCCATCGACTGTAGTTCGCGCTGTTTTGATTCGTGCCACTGCTGGAGACGGTTTACTTCGCGTTGCTGTTCTCCGAAAAGCTCTTGAGCGAGAGCGTATGCGCTGATTACTGAGTCTGCGTTGATGTATCGGATATTAGAAACAGGTGCTGCAGCCTCTGTGGCAGCAGGTGCGGCAGTCGCTACGGTTGCGTTATTTGCGTTCTGTGAGCATGATGCCATTGCTGCTACTACAGCCAAGGCTGTGAGTGATTTTACTGTTAAAGACAGTTTTTTCATTATTGATTGATATAAAATATGATTAATGCGTTCTGCCTCTAACGCCATGCTCGCCTGTGGCACAACCTATTCCGCGTTTGCGTAATGCGGCTGAATGTCCTACGTGGCCTGATGGAAACTTACTACCCTTGATAAAGAGTACTTTTACGCCCAACAGGATCACGCAGATGAGTACGATGACGATGCTTAGAATGAGTGTTTTCATTGCCGGTATGCGTTATTGGCGCTGCAAATATAAGCAAAATTACTTCTTATTTTTGGGTGAATCGAATTTATTTAGTAATTTAGAGGGCGAATATTAATGTTTTTAACATTCTTTGTTACTAGTAAAACTTATTTGACATCAAACCTCTTATACAAATACCTAAGATGACTATCAAAGACCTTAAACCGGCACTGGTGTTCTCGATTTTCGATCAGATTAATCATGTGCCCCGTCCCTCGAAAAAGGAAGAAAAAATACGTAAATTCTTGCTCGACTTTGCGGCCGAACATAATATCGAAGTTAAAACCGACGCTTGTGGCAATGTTGTAATGCGCAAACCGGCTACTCCCGGACATGAAAATGCGCCTACTGTCGTTCTTCAGTCGCATATGGATATGGTATGCGAGTCGAATAACAAAGACTTCGACTTCAATACCCAGCCCATCGAAACAATTGTAGATGGTGAATGGCTCCGCGCAAATGGCACTACTCTTGGTGCCGACAACGGTATCGGTATGGCTGCTTCTCTCGCTGTAATGGTAGACGATACTCTTCAGCATGGTCCCGTTGAAGCTCTCTTCACCGTAGATGAAGAAACCGGTCTCACCGGTGCTAATAACCTCGGCGAAGGTATGATTAGCGGTTCTATCCTTCTTAACCTTGACTCTGAAGACGACGCTGAAATCTTCGTTGGTTGTGCAGGCGGTGTCGATACAACTTGCCTCTTTACATATACTCCCGAAGATGCTCCTGCAGGTTATCACTATTTCAAATATGAAATCTCTGGTGGTCTAGGTGGTCATTCAGGAGGTGATATCCATCTCGGTCGCGCAAACGCAAATAAATTACTTGCTCGCTTTATCTATAACCTTAGCCTCGATCACAAACTTGTGCTTTGCGAAGTAGATGGCGGTAATCTTCGCAACGCAATTCCTCGTGCGGCTCACGCTGTATTCGGTGTTGAAGCTTCTGCTAAAGAAGATGTTCGCGTTGCATTTAATAAGTATGTAGCCGATATCGAACGTGAATACGCTGGTCTCGAAACCGGCCTTAAACTCGATCTTGACTCGGTTGATGCCCCCAAAACTGCTGTCGATTGCGCTACTGCTACTCGTCTTATCCAAGCTCTCTACTGCGCACCTCATGGAGTTATCTCGATGAGTCGCGACCTCGAAGGTCTAGTTGAAACATCGACCAACCTCGCGTCAGTTAAGATGGTAGGTGAAAACCAAATCCTCGTTACCACTTCTCAGCGTTCGTCAGTAGAATCTCGCAAGTGGGATATCGCCCGTCAGGTAGAAGCCCTCTTTACACTTGCAGGCGCTGAAGTAACCCACGGCGACGGTTATCCCGGTTGGGCTCCAAATATGAACTCAACAATCATGCACATCGCATCTGAAGCTTACGAAGAACTTTATGGCATCAAACCGGCTATCAAAGCTATTCACGCAGGTCTTGAGTGTGGTCTCTTCCTCCAGAAGTATCCTCACCTCGATATGGTATCGTTTGGTCCGACTCTTCGCGACGTACACTCGCCAAGCGAACGTATGCACATCCCCGCAGTAGAACGTTTCTGGTGTCAGCTTGTGCGTATCCTCGAAAAAGTGGGTAATCTCTAATTACGCATTAAACAATGTCTCGTTCGCCTAAAAAAACAGCATTAGTAGCTTCTGCAGCATTAGCTGCGACGGCTACTGGTGCCGGCTATAATATAGGCGACACAATATTTATATACGAACGACCTTCAGAGGGTACCGACTCTCTAGGTCGTTCGTTTATAGTTATTGAAGGCGATACACTTCATACATCATTTATCCCGGACCCATTTGAGCATAAAGGCCCACTGACCGATGCCGACTTCGAAGAAATTGCAAAAGAACTCGATGTCGAAGTCGCTGCGATTAAAGCAATTGTCGAGATTGAAACCGGTAAGACTCATAAAGGCTTTCATGCCGAAGGTAAACCGATTATCAACTACGATCGAGGTTTTTTTCGCCAATTAGCTACTCGTCGTGGGGTAAATCTGGCACCTCACGCATCTAGTATCGCCTTTAAGCCTCTTGATATAAAGAAATACGGTGGACAACAAGCGGCTCAGCAAGCTCGACTTGATGCCGCCATGGCTATCGATAGTATTGCTGCCATCGACTGCACTTTTTGGGGAATGTTCCAGATTGGCGGTTTTAATTGGAAATTATGTGGTGCTCCTTCGCGTGAAGCTTTCGTCGAGAAGATGAGTAAATCGGAGTACGATCAGTTGCGATTGTTTGCTGACTATATGACCAATACAGGATTGATTAAATACCTTCGAACTAAGAATTGGGCGGCCTTTGCGCGTATTTACAACGGTCCGTCGTATGCTGCTCGAGGTTATCACACACGTATGGCGGCGGCTTATCGCAAATATTCTGCACAGAAAAAATAATCCTCAAAATTGCTTTTATTTGTTATTATTTGCCTCTCGTTAGTGGCGAATCAAAAACTTTTGCGTAAATTCGCTGAACATAATATGCGATGCAATGCAAGACTTTGGATATAAAATATTACGTTTCGTTTTGGGGCTCTTTGCCAGGCTGCCCTTTGCAGTCTTGTATATATTTGCCGACTTCCTATACATTATTATATACTATATAGTCGGCTATCGTCGTAAACTTGTCGACCGCAACCTTGCTTTGTGCTTCCCTGATAAGTCCGACAAGGAGCGTCGCAATATAGCGCGTCAATTCTATCACAACTTTGCCGACTACATTGTTGAATCAATAAAACTGCTACACATATCCGATGAAGAAATGGCTCGTCGCTTCTCGTTTGGCAATATGGAGCTTATCGATCAACTTGTTGCTTCGGGTAAAAGCATCGTGATATACTTTTCGCACTGTGGCAACTGGGAGTGGGCTCCTTCGATGACTCTCCATACAGCTCGCCGGCCCGGTGATGGGGTAGAGTATTGTCAAGTCTATCGTCCGCTCCGCAATAAAGCATTCGACCGCTTGATGCTTGATATTCGTGGACGTTTTGCCTCCCTATCCTTTCCAAAGGCATCTGTCTTGCGCGACTTACTTCGTCTTCGTAAGAGTGGCAAAGTATCGGTAACCGGTTTTATGAGTGATCAAAAACCCAGTCACGGCGACGAAGGTATTATAGCAATGTTCCTCAATCGACCTACCGCCTTCATTCACGGCACTGAGCTTCTCGCTCGTCGTTTAGATATGGCGGCAATATATTGGGATGTCGAGAAACCTTCTCGTGGTCATTATCACATCACTTGTCGTCTTGTCGCTGATGACCCTACATCTCTCATCGATGGTGATCTCACTCGTCGCTATATAGCTCTCCTGCAAGATACCATATTACGTAATCCTTCTATTTGGCTATGGACACACAACCGCTGGAAACATCCTGTGGAAATGCCGCAAGAATAGCGGTGATAATACTTAACTGGAATGGAGTCAAACTCTTGCGCGAATATCTTCCAAAGGTAGTAGCAACTACGAATCACTCTATATCCAAAGTAATCGTTGCTGATAATGGTTCGGCCGACGATTCAATCGCCTATGTCAAAGATACATTTGGCGACTCGGTTGGGATTATCTCATTCCCGGAAAATTATGGCTTTGCTGAAGGATATAATCGAGCCATTGCTCTTGCCAATGACTACGAGTATGTGGTCCTCCTAAATTCAGACGTTGCTACAGCTGATGGCTGGGATACGACATTGCTCGAATATATGGACTCACACCCCGATTGTGGAGCTTGTCAACCAAAACTCTTATCGTACCTCAAGCCCGATACATTTGAATATGCCGGAGCTTGTGGAGGTTATATCGACCGCAATGGCTATCCCTACTGCCGAGGTCGTATATTTGACACTTGTGAGAAAGATACCGGACAGTACGACTCCGTCGCAAGCATATTTTGGGCGTCAGGTGCTTGCCTGATGATTCGTCGCAATCTATACCTTTCCTCCGGAGGCCTTGACCCAAAATTCTTTGCTCACATGGAAGAAATCGACCTCTGCTGGCGTATACATCTGGCTGGATACAGTATCGCAGCAGTCCCGATGGCTAAAGTGTATCATCTTGGTGGAGGATCCTTACCTGCTGAAAATCCGCGAAAAACATACCTGAACTTTCGCAATAATCTTCTGATGCTACACAAAAACCTTCCCGATTCCGACCGTACCAAGGCCTTGTTTGTGCGTCGATTGCTCGATACTATTGCATGGGCTAAATATGTAGTCTCATTCGACTTTGCCAATGCTGGTGCAATCCTTCGGGCTCATCGCGATTTTGCGCGCATGCGGAGCGATTATACCCGCCATCCCACTATCAATTTGCTACGAACTATCGGCGGAAGTCAGCGAAATATCTTAGTCGACTATTACCTCCGAAGAAAACACCGCTTTTCGCAGCTTGTAAATTGCAAATAATTTCTAATAAGCGTAGTTATTATATAAAATTAACTAAGATATACATAAATTTAAGATAAAAATGACATACTGTCATGCAACTGCAGGAAAAAAACAGGTAAATAATTTGAAAGTTGAAAAGTTCTTGCTAATTTTGCGTTGCATTTGCTGACAACTATTGTCGCCAGATTAGTTATATCACTTCGAAACTGTTATATAATAGTAGTCAAACCCTTAAATTATTAACCCAAATAAGCGTTTAATAATACACAATTGAGTAAAATCAATCATTAACTAAATACATTTATTTATTTTTCAGTACACTTAAAAAATTATTATGGAAGCTCAAAAGCCCAATGCTAAGGCTGCAAAGCCTAGCTCAAAATCTAATGCTCCCGGCATCAAGAATGCTTCATGGGTCATTGTGATCTGCGCTATCATCGCTGTATGCCTCTTCATCTTCTGGTTCGGTAACGACATGCACTTCGACGAAGACGGCCATCCTCAGAACATTTGGGGTACTATCTACAAAGGTGGTTTCATCGTGCCTGTACTCCAGACTCTCTTCCTCACTGTTATCGTGCTCGCTGTTGAACGTGGTATCGCTCTCGGCGCTGCTAAAGGTAAAGGCAACATCGCTAAGTTCGTTGCTGAAGTGAAAAAATGCCTCGACAAAAACGACATCGCTGCTGCTCGCGCTCTCTGCGCTAAACAGAAAGGTTCTGTAGCTGCTGTTGTTGAATCTACTCTCGTTCGCTACGAAGAAATGGACAAAAACACTGTCCTCTCTAAAGAACAGAAAATCGCTAACATCCAGAAGCAGGTTGAAGAAGCTACTGCGCTCGAAATGCCTACTCTCCAGCAGAACCTCCCCATCATCGCTACCATGACTACCCTCGGTACTCTCGTTGGTCTTCTCGGTACTGTAATGGGTATGATCAAATCTTTCCAGGCTCTTGCTCAGTCTGGCGCTCCTGACTCAACCGAACTCTCGACCGGTATCTCTGAGGCTCTTATCAACACCGCCTTCGGTATCGCAACCGGTGCATTCGCTGTAATTTTCTACAACTACTACACCAACAAAATCGATAACCTCACTTACGCTATCGACGAAATCGGTTTCTCAATCGTGCAAACATTTGCCGCTTCTCACTAATCCCCTGTTAACCTAGTAACAAATCTTTCAAAAGTAGGTAAATATGGGAAAAGTAAAAATGAAAAAGAAAAGCACTCTCATCGACATGACCGCGATGAGTGACGTGACTGTTCTTTTGCTTACTTTCTTCATGTTGACTTCTACCTTCCTTCAGAAGGAACCTACCATCGTTTATACTCCTTCTTCAGTTTCTGAAGAAAAGGTGCCTATGAACAACTTGGTTACTGTCCTCGTTTCTTGCGCCGATAAATCGGGCAAGCTCGAAGACCCCTCTGTTACAGAAGGTAAACTCTTCATCTCGTTTACTGGTGACGCCGACTCTACTCTTTCTAGCGAAAAAATTCGCGGTATGATGCTCGACGAAGCAGTTGCCATCTACAACGAACAGCACAAGAACAATCGTATCACTCTCAACGAAGTTCAGAAGAATGAGTTCCGCATGACCAATATGATTGGTGTGCCTTTCTCAGTTCTTCCTGAAGTCCTCTCGATGTCAGTGACTGATCGCGACAAATTCATGGGCGATATGACCAACCCCAAAGTTGGTATACCCATCGACGGTAACAAAAACCGAGACGGAAAGCTCAACGATTTCCAAGTTTGGCTTAAAGCCATCTACAACGTCGCTCAGCGTATCAATAATGACCAGGCTGAAGGCCTTTCTGCCGAAGAACGCTCACAGCTCTCTAACCTATATACAGCTCTCATGCGTAAAGGTCAGGGTATTGCTATCAAAGCCGACAAAGACACTCCTTTCACTACTGTGGAACTCGTCTTTGACAACTTGCAGACTATGAAGCTCAACAAGTTTAGCCTCATGACTGCCCTCAAGTCTGAAAATGAACCTACCAACTAAGTAAAGTCTAAGATATGGCACAAATAGAACAATCTTCAGGCGGCAAAAAGAAAAAAGGCGCCCAGAAAAAGATGTCTATCCATGTGGACTTTACTCCCATGGTGGACATGAACATGCTTCTGATCACCTTCTTCATGCTTTGTACTACGATGATCAAATCGCAGACTCTTCAGATCGTTCTTCCTACGAACGAAGAAGTGAAGAAAGAGCAGCAGAGCCAAGCTAAGCAGTCGGAAGCTATCACTTTGATTCTCGACACTGAGTACAACGGTGACAAACCCGCTATTGATGCTGTTACCGGCAAAACTCTTCACAATATCTACTATTATGAAGGTATGGCCGACACTACTTTCAGCACTAATAACTACCTCCGCAAGGAGCAGTTTATCGGTAACGTTAACCACGAAACTCAGGGTATCCGCAAGATCCTTCGCAAGAAGAACGAACAGGTTATGGCGGAGTACGTTGTCCTTAAAGATAAGTGGAAAAACAAAGAAATCTCTAAAGAAGAGTTTGAAAAGCTCGCTAAAAAGAACGCTTCTGACTCTCTGAAGACTCGTCCTGTAGTTGTGATCAAACCCGGTCCCAACACCACTTACGAAGGTCTTATCAATGCTATCGACGAAATGAACATCAACCAGATTTCTCGTTATAGCATCGAGCTCCCAACTCATACCGATACCGTTCTCCTTCGCCACTACGAGCAAGTTAACGGCGAGACTATCATTCGTCCTACTATTCGCGCCAAGGCTGTTGATGCTCCTCAGCCCGCCGAAGAATCTACTAACAACTAAAAGCTAAACTAAAATGGCAAAAGACGTAGATCTTACCTCAAAAGAGTGGTGCGATATAGTTTTCGAAGGTAAAAACAAAGAATTCGGCGCTTACAAGCTCCGTGAATCTTCTGCATCTCGCCACACTAAGTCTATCACAATGGTTCTCATTGGCTTAGCGATTGTGCTTGCTCTTCTTATCCTATCTGTTTCTGGCGTTTTCAAGAAAGCCGAAGAAGAACAGACTGCAATTACTACCGTTCAGGAAATCGTTGATTACAGCGAACCCGAAGAGGAAGAAATTGAAGAAGAAGAGCAGTTCGTTATGCCCGAAGAGCCCGAAGAAATCATTGCTCCCGAAGAAGTTGCTAACCAGCAGCAGGTAACTGACCTCCTTATCGTTGAAGACGACAAGATCGAAGAAGATAAGCAGGTTAAGAACCAGGAAGAAGTTCTCGAAAACGAAGCAGCTGTAGGTGCTGTTGATATCACTGAAGGTACCAACGACCTTAACAAGATTGCCATCAAAGAAGAGGTAATCGCTGCTCCCGTTGTTGAAGAAGAAGAACCTGTTTCGATTGCAATGGTTGAACAGAAACCTGAATTCCAAGGCGGTGAAGCTGCCATGTACAAATGGCTTAGCGATAACATCGTTTATCCTTCTGCCGCTTCTGAAGAAGGTATCCAGGGCCGCGTTGTTGTTGAATTCGTCGTAGGTAAAGACGGTTCTATCACAAACGTTCGCATCGTTCGTCCTCGTCACCCCGCGCTCGACAAAGAAGCGCTCCGCGTTGTGAAAGCAATGCCGAAGTGGATGCCCGGTCGTAACAACGGTCAGCCCGTTAAGGTTACTTACACTCTTCCTGTAACCTTCCGTCTCCAGTAGAATTCGCTTTTGAATTCCATACACTCCCAAG
>CAZYYV010000025.1:0-30218 GCA_964651295.1 uncultured Bacteroides sp. | reverse complement strand
AGCCAAATCGGCAGCAAGAGTACATTGACATTTTGGAAAAATTGGGGAAAGCGCCCCCTCCGTCAGACTCGTCAGGCTTGTCCACAAAATCCACCCATTTCGACAAACGCAAAACGAGGACACACCTTTCTGATGCATCCTCGTTTTATAAGGTTTATCGTTGATTTAACGGCCGCCGCCGAGTGCTTGATAGAGATTAATAATCGAGCGTGCGGTTGCGAGCTTGGTGTTGATCTGGCTGATTTGAGCGGCGAGAAGACCCTGCTGTGCTGTGAGGACTTCAAGATAGCTGGTTGTACCGGTTGAGTAGAACATCAAATCTTTAGTATATTCAACTGATTTTTCGAGGTTGGCAACCTGGTCTACGAGTAGTGCCGATTTTTCGGTACTCTTTTCGTACACTGTGATTGCGTCTTGTACTTCGGCTGCCGCTGTAAGAAGGGCATATTCGAAGTTATTAAGTGCTTGTTCTTGCTGTTTCTTAGCTGCTTTCAAGCGGGTGATATTTTGTCCGCGTGAGAAGATGGGTGCTACAAGTGATGCACCGAGCTGATAGAACCAGTCGCCGGGATTTTGGATGAACGAACCGAAGTTGTTGGTAAAGCCTCCGGTTACAGAGATCGAAAGACCGGGATAGAAAGCTGCACGTGCGCTTGCTGTTGAGTAGTAAGCTGCTGCCAGGCTCTGTTCTGCTGCCTGTACGTCTGGGCGAGCTGCGAGTTCCGACATAGGTACTCCGGCTCGAAGAATGTCGGGTACTTGGAGGTCGACAACGTCAGTTACATCCCATTCACGAGGTTGGGTGTTCTGCAGTAGCGACATTGTATTGTTGAGCTGGTCGAGCGACATTTCAAGGTCGGTTATCGACGCAAGGATGCTGTAGTAGTTGGCGGCCGACTGAACTACGGCTGCTTCTGTTACTCCACGTCCGCCTTCTTTGAGGTCCTTCATTGTCTGAACGGTTTCTTTCCAGAGGGCTGCTGTGCTACGTGAGAGGTTGAGCTGATTGCGGACTGCTGCGATTGCGTAGTAGGTGTTCGCCACGCCTGAGATAATCTGGCTTCGAACAGCCTGTGCGTATGCTTCACTCTGAAGTACGGCTGCTTTTGCTCCGCGCTTGCTATTGAGGAGTTTGCCGAAGATATCAATTTCCCAACTTAGCTGTGCAGGAATTTGATATGTCTTTGAGAGGTCGCTTCCGGCAAACGATGCGCCGCCTGCATTAGGTACGAGTGCCAACGATGGAAGGTATGCAAGACGGGCGCCTTTGAGGTTCGCTTGGGCGATTTCTACGTTGAGCTGCGCGTTCTGAAGGTTGGTGTTATTCTCAAGCGCGTTCTGAATAAGAGTTGCGAGCTTGGGATCGGTAAATACGTCTTCCCAGAGGAGATTGCCGAATGCGGCTGAGTCGACTTCCTGCGCGCGAGCTTCTGCGTATGCTTTGGTTAGCGCGGTCGAAGTGGGAGTCTCGTACTTCTTATATATGCCACAGCTGCCGAGCATTGCCACTGCGATAACTGCGACGCCCATACGGGCAATATTGATTAATTTCATATTTCGATTCTTTTAAGGTTTAGAGTACGATCGTGGTCGCACTCTAAACTTTAAACTTTAAAACTCTAATCTCTTACTTAGCGTACTGCTCGATTTCGTGTTCGATATTGCCTCCCTTTTCTTCGTTTTGCCACTTGATTGGCTTAATCTTCTCTTGGAGTATTTCAAAGACTACGAAGAGTGCGGGCACTACGAAAATTTGGCAAATCATACCGATAAGCATACCGCCTACTGAGCCGGCACCGAGGGCGCGGTTACCGTTTGCACCTACTCCGTGTGCGAACATCATAGGAAGAAGGCCGATTACCATTGCCAATGATGTCATAAGGATAGGACGGAGACGGTCGGCGGCACCTGAGATTGCGGCGTTGACGATGCTCATACCGGTCTTACGACGATCGAGGGCATACTCGATAATAAGGATGGCATTCTTTGCCAATAGACCGATAAGCATAATAAGCGCAATCTGGAGGTAGATATTGTTCGAGATTCCGAACATACGTGCGAAGATAAATGCACCGGCAAGACCGAAGGGGATCGAAAGAATTACTGCGAAAGGAAGCATGTAGCTTTCGTACTGTGCCGAGAGAAGGAGGTAAACGAAGAGGAGACAGAGACCGAAGATGGTTGCTGTTGCGTTACCGCCGCTTGAGCCTGCTTCTTCACGGGTCATACCTGCGTATTCATAGCCATAACCCTGGGGGAGGGTCTGCGCGGCTACGCGTTCGATTGCGGCAATTGCGTCACCCGATGAGTAGCCGGGGTTAGGTGTACCGGTTACTGAGATTGAGGTAAACATATTGAAGCGGTTCATCAAGTCAGGACCGTAGATGCGGGTGAGTTTGATGAAGTTCGAAATCGATGCCATTTCGTTGCCGTTGCGTACCTTAATCTTGTTAAGGGTTTCGAGGTCAACACGTGATTCGGGTGCGGCCTGCATCATTACACGGTAGATCTTACCGAAACGGTTGAAGTTAGATACATACATACCTCCGTAGTAGCCCTGAAGGGTTGAGAGGATAGTAGAGGGGCTGATACCGGCTGCCTTTGCCTTCGCAGCATCGATGTCAATCATATACTGGGGGAAGGTCGGGTTGAACGTTGTATATGCCGCCTGAATTTCAGGCTGTTGGTTCAACTGTGCGAGGAAGCCTTGAACAATACCGAAGAATTGGTTGATATCACCTCCGGTACGGTCCTGCATCTTCATTTCGAAACCGTTTGTTGCCGAGTAACCGCTAATCATAGGTGGTGCGAAAATCATCACACGACCATCTTTAACGTGCTGGGCTGTGAGGCCGTAGAGCTGCTTAATTATATTTTCTGAACTCTGACTTGCAGGACGTTCGCTCCAGTCTTTGAGCTTGATAATGAATGTACCATAAGTAGCACCCTGACCCGCGATGAAGCTATAGCCATTGATCGACTGACGTACGCGGATACCGGGGATTGTACCACAGAGTGAGTCTACTTGTTCCATTACGGCTTCGGTGCGTTCCTGTGATGTACCGGGAGGCATGTCAATCATGGCGAAAATAACACCGGTATCTTCGTTAGGAACGAGTGCGCTCGGCGTGGTTGCCATAAGCCATGCAAGGATGCCCACTGCTACAATTACTGAGCTGAACGAGATGTACTTGTGATTTGCACACCATTTGGTGCCTTTGCGGTAATTGTCGAGAACTATCTTGAAGTTCTTCTCAAATGATTTGTGGAATCGTTTGCCGAAGAGACCGAGTACGGCTACGATAGCAACTGCCCATGAAATTACGCTGAGTACTACGTTGTCGAAGCTATACCAACCAAGTACCATGAAGGTGATGGTGGCAATGAGGAGTACAAATGTAATAAGGGGGTGAATATCGAGGGCAAACGAACGTTTGTAGCGTTTTACTACTGCTTCGCCGGCTGCTTTGTATGCATCGCCCATGCGTTTGCTCAACGGATCCACTGAGCCATCTTCTTTGTGTGGCTTAAGGAAGATGGCACAAAGTGCAGGTGAAAGGGTAAGCGCGTTGACTGCCGAGAATGCAATCGCGATTGCCATTGTTAGACCGAACTGACGGTAGAACACACCTGATGTACCGGGCATGAATGATACAGGGATGAACACGAGCATCATTACAAGGGTAATCGAGATAAGTGCTCCGGCAATTTCACCCATCGCGTCGATAGAAGCGCGGCGAGCTGAGGTATAACCTTGGTCAAGCTTTGCATGCACCGCCTCGACAACCACAATGGCGTCGTCGACCACAATCGCAATCGCCAAGACGAGTGCCGAGAGGGTAATGAGGTTCACTGAGAAACCGATGAGGTTCATCGCGAAGAATGTACCGATAAGCGCAACTGGGATCGCAATAGCGGGGATGAGGGTCGAACGCATATCCTGGAGGAACACGTAAACCACGAAGAACACGAGGATAAACGCTTCGATAAGGGTATGAACAACAGTGTTGATCGACGCATAAAGGAAGTCGTTGTTGTTCATCGGGATTTCATAGCAACATCCCTGGGGGAGGTCGCCCTTAAGTTTTTCAACGAGTGCAAGACAGTCGTTGATAATCTTGGTTGCGTTAGAACCGGGTGTCTGGAACACCATCGCTGCCGATGCGAGGTTGCCGTTGAGGTGGTTGGCAAATCCGTAGGTTACACGACCGAGTTCGAGTTCGGCTACGTCTTTGAGGTAGAGTACTTCGCCGTTAGCACCGGTGCGTACTACGATATTGCCGAATTCTTCTGGTTTCGACAATCGACCGCGATAACGCATTGTGTACTGGAACGACTGGTTGCCCTGCTCGCCGAATGCACCGGGTGCTGCTTCGACGTTCTGTTCTGCGAGGGCTGCTGCAATGTCGGTAGGCATCAAGTGATACTGTGCCATGACGTCAGGCTTAAGCCATACACGCATTGAGTAGTCGGCACCGAATGCCATCACATCACCTACACCCTGCACACGCTGGAGCTCGGGAATAACGTTAATTTTGAGGTAGTTATCGAGGAACTCGGGGGTGTAGAGGCCTGCTGTATCGACAAGCGCAACGCCGAGAAGCATTGATGTCTGGCGTTTCTTAGTCTGTACACCTACTTGGTTAACTTCTGAAGGGAGAAGGTTAGCTGCCGATGATACACGGTTCTGTACGTCTACGGCGGCCATATTGGGGTCGAAACCCTGCTTGAAGTAAACGTTGATGGTAGCCGAACCGGTGTTGGTCGCGGTAGATTCCATATAGGTCATACCTTCGGCACCGTTGATGCTTTCTTCGAGAGGAGCAATCACCGAGTTAAGCACTGCGGCTGCATTCGCACCATTATATGTGGTTGTAACCGAGATTGTAGGTGGTGCAATGTCGGGGAACTGGGTTACCGGCAGTGATGTCAAGCCGATAATACCCAGCAAGACGATAAAAATCGAAATTACCGTCGAGAGCACCGGGCGGTTAATAAACCTATCTAATTTCATTGCTAAATGATTCTAATGAATGATTTAATTCCTAATTACTGTGCTACGGCTTCTGTTGCGGGAGCCTTGGGGGTTACGGGCATATTGGCACGAACTGAGATACCTACGCCTTCGGTAACTACGCGGTCGCCTACCTTAAGACCATCGGTTACGATGAATGTCTTACCATCGCTATAAGGAAGTACGGTGATGGGGGTGGTGACGGTGATGTTGCTGTCGTTAAGTGTATAAACGTAGCGAAGATTCTGAAGTTCGAATGTTGCCTTCTGGGGAATTACGATAGCGTTTTCGTTTGTGTGGGGGAGGATAACGTTACCGGTGTTACCACTGCGGAGCATACCTGAAGGGTTGTTGAAGAGTGCGCGAACTGATGCTGCACCGGTGGTGTTGTCGATTACTCCCGAGATAGTTGCTACGCGACCTTTGATGGGGTAACGAGCGCCGTTTGCAAGGCATAGTTCTACTTCGGGGAGAGATTTGATACCTTCTTCGATGTTGGTAGTGCCGTTGTTGGTAAGGTCGAGGAGGTCATTCTCGGTGAATGAGAAATAAGCATATACCTCAGAGTTGTCGCTGAGGGTGGTGAGAGGCTGTACCGACGAGGGTGATGCAAGGGAGCCTTCTCGGTTGGGGATTACGCCAACTACACCGTCGCAAGGTGCTGTAACGGTTGTATAAGCGAAGTTCTTTTTAGCTGTAATAAGTGCGGCTTCTGCTTGTGCTTCTGCTGCTTTGGCTTGTGCGAGCTGGTTAGCAGCCATCTGCCATTCAGTTTCGCTGATAATGTTTTTGTCGAGGAGGACGCGCTTGTTCGCTTCGGTGATTTGAGCGGTCGATACTGCGCTTTTTGCAGAGTTGAGGTTTGCTTGTGCTTGGTCTACTGCTGCTTGGAATTGTACCTGGTCGATTGTGAAAAGTACCTGACCTTGGCGTACGTGGTCGCCTTCGTCAACATGAACTTTGGTGATAAATCCGCTTACCTGAGGACGGATTGCGACGTCGGTCTTACCCTTGAGTGTTACAGGGTAGCTACTTTCGGTGATTGCAGTGGTGGGTTCTACTGTAATTACTGCAACCTGAGGTGCGGCCATTCCGCCCTGCTGTGTTTGCTGCTTTGAGCACGAGCCAAGACCGAGCGCCATTGCGGCTGCCAAGCCCGTGAGTGTTAACACTTTTGTCTTCATATATTAAACTGTCTGAATGTTGTCAGAGTGATTGGAATCATAAATGCAAACCTGAGAATATGTTATAAAACATATTTTCGAATGCAAAGTTACAAATTTTTAGCGGTAGCGAATTGCTCAATTTGCGAATAAATTGGTATTTATGTCGCATCTGCCGTTAAATAATGCAAACGGGATGTCCCAAAACGGCAATTCTCAGAATTTTACGTCAAAATTCTGGCGGGGAAGATGGCGGTAGGCGGCTATAATGATTGTTCCGTGGCGATTATCGAAGAGCATTCCGCACGGAAGCGCTGCCGAAAGTGTGCGAGTTGTGGAGCGGTCTGCATTCAAGATTAGTGCTTCAATCCCAGGGGTGAGCATACTGCAAAGGTCGGCTGAGGCGCAATCGCCAGCGTCAGCTACAAGAAAATATGGTGCTTCGGACACAAACTCTGTCCGGCTTGATGCACGTCGAATAACTCCCTCAAGGAGTTCTGGTTGCGATGATACTATCTTTACACGTTGTGGACGGAAGAAGACTACAAGGCGGTAGAGTAAGCGAAGTCGTCGATCTGACGAAATATCTGCGTACCCATAGTATGGTAAGCGCTGCTTCACCACCTCGGTGATGAAGCGATACGCAAAAGGTGAGTGGATGCCAAACCCTTTGCTATGACGCCAACATTTATATCTATTGATTAGGCCTTGCATCTACGTGTCTCTACGAATATTCCTGCAAATAATAGCAAATAAATAAGTGAAATACAAGCGTATGCAACGTTTGTGGTCGTCTTTATCGATTCTGGAGCAAATGTCATCACCACTTCGTGGCTACCGGCTGGAATATTCATCGCGCGAAGCACATAGTTGGCGCGTGCGATAGGAGCCTCTTCGCCATCGATGGTCGCGTGCCATCCCCATGGAAAATATACTTCGGAGAATAATGCCGTTCCTCCATTGGCGGTTTCAACGTGATATGCCACTGTATTGGGGGTGTACGAGGTCATATAGATCGTATCACCATGAGCCATTGGCTTTTCTGTCAATATTTCAGCGAAAGTGCGGTTAGCTACTGCTTGATGGCTGAAATCTAGCTTAGCAGCATCAAGAGCTGCCATCTCGGCATCAGCATTATCAACCCATACAATCGAATCGACGAGCCAAGCATTGCCGAGTGCGTGCTCGTTCTTTATAAGCGGCTCATTTTGGTCTCCGGTGATTACATAGCGTGCGTTAAGCATATCGGCAACTGCGTATGCAGTGCGCAGACGCGATGCCACATCAGCGACTTCAGGGTCGTCGAGCTCGGGTGAATCAGGGAAGTAACCCATCTGCAACATCGGCATCATTTTTCGCTGGATAAGGTCCTCATAGCGATTAAGTTTTGCAGCGTGATAGCCGCCGAGGGTTTTGTGGAAGTATGAGCGGTTAGCGCTGAAGAATCCGGGTAAATCGAGTACGCGATAATGCCCAGTCCCATCGGCAAGTATCTGTTTGTCAATAGCATCGGGAGCGAATGTGATTTCGCCTGTAGGCGAGCTGACTGTAAATGAGCTATGCGAAATGTATCGCTTGTCTACAAGATAAAGGTCTGCGGTTACAAAAAGTCCGAGAGCGCCGACTGTCATGCCGAAGCGGGCTTTACGGCTAACGTA
Source organism: uncultured Bacteroides sp. (assembly GCA_964651295.1). Lineage (GTDB taxonomy): Bacteria > Bacteroidota > Bacteroidia > Bacteroidales > Muribaculaceae > CAG-873. Next base: position 22,383 of record CAZYYV010000025.1, on the reverse strand, counting down.
AAGCATGAGTGCACCTGCCGCAAGGGCGAGGAAAAGGAGTGAACGCAGTCCGTCTGTACGAACCATTCCAAGACGCAAATCGCTGATGGCTTGCTCATTAGTTGGGTTGGAAAGTGAATATTGATAGAGTATTTCACCGAGTTGACTCTGCTGATAACCCGCGCGGAGCGCGTAGTCGGCTACTTGTTTCTGAATTTGTTCGCAGTTGCTGCGGTCTGTATCGGTGATTGTGTCGCCATAGATGCCGGGAACCAGCACTGCTCCTAGGCTGATGAGCGCAGGAACTCCAAAGCCAACGATAAGTGGTTTCTTATATTTCGACCATGCATCTGCTCCGGCTTCAAGGATTTGAGCCAAGGCAAGAATTGCGAGGAATGGCATTGTAAACTCAACGATGACAAGGATGCTTTCTACGGCACGGAACTTGTTGTACATCGGGAAGTTGTATATCATCCAATCGGTGAGCCACTCTGCGTTGTAGCCAAGCGAGAGAAGCATCGCAATGATGGTCGATGCCACCATTGCCCATTTTACTGGGCCTTTTACGATAAAACACCCGACAAGGAAGAGTGCAAAGATGATAGCTCCAACATATACAGGTCCGTTGGTGCCCTCTGAATCGTTGAAGTACTGCGACATATAGGGCAGTATAGGACATGTTTGAGAGTAGGCTGCCGCTCCTTCTAATTTGTCGAGACCCATTGCCACCATTCGGCCCCCTTCGGGACGTGCCGATGCTCCGCCTTTGATATTAGGTACAACCAGTGAGAACATTTCAGATGTTCCATAACTCCAACCAACGATATCGCTCTTGGGAAGGCCGCCGGTAGGACGTTCGGCTGGAGCTCCGACTTCGCTCGTTTTGAGAGGTGTCAACTCCGACTGGGCTCGTTTGGTCTCTTTAGCGTATTCGTAGGTGTTGTATAGCGAGGGTGAGTTAGCTCCAAGGGCCAAAGCACCAACTCCAAGAGCTAGACACGAAGCTATAACCCAGCGACGTAATGTCTTTGTGCGAGCTGCATCAATTAAGAAACAGATAGCCAAAATCACCATCACTATGCAAAAATAATAACTCATCTGAGGGTGATTGGAGTTAAGTTGGAGCATCGCAAAGAGTCCGAGAAGCGAAGAGCCAAGCAGATAACGACCTCGGTAAAGAAGAATAAATCCACCGATTGTTGGCGGGACGTACGTGAGTGCTAGAAATTTCCATATATGCCCGGCTCCGATGATTATCACGAAGTAGCTCGAAAATCCCCAAGCAATAGCACCGATAAGAGCATAGTACCAACGCATCTTCAATGTGTACAAGAGGATGAGAAAACCGAACATCATCATAAACAATAAGTTAGATGGAGTCGGTAATCCAAGACCATATACGTTGTTAAGCCATGTAAACAAAGTACTCGACGGATACGAGGGTGATATCTGGAACGTAGGCATGCCGCTGAAGAGCGCATTGGTCCACAATGCTTTTTCTCCTGTCGCAGCTTTAAAAAGCTTGCCTTCCTGCCCGTTGGCTGCTCCTTGCTGCATATCCGGCTGTTGGAGTGTATTGCCGTCGAAATTATCGGGGTAGAAGAATGCCAATGATAACACTGCCATAACTAATACCGACACGAAGAAACCCCATACCTGTGGGCGTTTCAAGAAATTTTTCACTTTGTTCATAATCGATGCTTAAAGCTTTTAACTTGCAAAGATAAGGTTTTTCTAGCAACTCGCCAATTTTGCCTCAGCCATGGAGTTTTAGAATTCTTAACCTGCTGTTAGACCGCCATCGACCGGATAGAGTCCGCCGGTGCAGAATGAGGCTTTTTCTGATGAGAGGAAGTAAACCATCTCTGCAACTTCTGATGGATCGCCGGCGCGTCCGCGGACAAATAACGCATCTTCTTCTGCCCATAAATCAGCGGAAGGGATGCCTGTAGTGGCACTTACTCGATCGAAAAGTGTGTCGACGAGCGGGGTATGAACGGTAGACGGACATACTGCATTGACACGTACTTTGTCTCCTCCGAGTTCGAGCGCTAGTGTGCGAGTCATCTGCCCAAGGGCTCCTTTGGTTAGGCCGTAAGCAAAGTTGCCGGGTTTGCCAATGAATACTTGGTCGGAGGCATTGATAACAACAGATCCGCCTCCTGAGCGGATTATTGCCGGTACAGTAGCTCGCAAGGTGTTAACAGTGCCATAAAGGTTGGTCTTTACGACGAGGTCAAATTCTTCATCTGTGATGTCGAGCAACCGATTACGGCGATGAATGCCGGCATTGGCAAATACGGCATCGAGTCGGCCAAAGATGTTAATTGTCTTCGCTACAGCGGTTTCAAGCTCATCTCTGCTGCGAGTGTCTACTTTGATAAATACAACGTTATCGCCTAATTCTGCAGCGAGAACTTCACCGTCGGCAGTATTTATGTCTGCGCAAACTACGCACCAACCTTCGGTGGCAAATTTGCGTACAGCGGCCGCTCCAATGCCGGTAGCTCCGCCCGTGATAAATGCAACTTTTTTTGTCTCCATGGCGCAAAGGTACTACTTTTCGTCGAAAACTGTGTTTTTCGTGTTTGTTGAGTTCTTCCTCGTCTTACGATTGGTCCTTTTTACCCCTATTGTAAACTTTTTTTCACAATAATTGTAATATTTAAAGGATATATCAAAGTTTTTTACTAACTTTGCAGTGTTAAATAATAATAAGCACCAACAGAAAATGATGGCTGAAATCGTAACAGAAGAAAAAGAGCAAAAAATCGATAAGGTGGCGCAGCGAGGTCACGCTTTGGCGTGGGTGTCGCTAGTGTTAGCTTTGCTCTCGTGGGTAGCGCTGATGCTTGCCGACGGCTATGTTTCGTTGGTCATTGGGATTGCTGCTATTGTGGTGGGCTTTCTTGCCTCTGCACGCAATGAGCGTATGCTACGAAAGATTGCTATAACGTCGATTATAGTCGCTACTGTCCTTGTCGTAGTAGTTACGGCTTTTTTAATTGCTATAAATATAGTATTATCGGTGGTTTAACGTCCGCAAGTCATCGTAGATGGCGGTTGCGGTAGTCGTTGCCGCTTTTTTTGTGCCCAATCGATTGCGCATTTCGGCATAACCGAAAAGTTGTGCGTCGCGTTCTGCGGTGTTGAGGCGGAGAAGTGGACCGAGTTTTTCGGCAATTAATTCGGGGGTACAGAGGTGTAGTAGTTGTTCGGGTATTACTTCACGATTAACGATGAGGTTGGGAAGTGAAACGTAGTTTACGCTCAACAATCGTTTCATAATATTATACGACAACTTTGAGCCGTTGGCGCGGTATGTTACCACTTGCGGTATTCCGGCAAGTGCACATTCGAGTGTAGCCGTACCGGACGTTACTATTGCTGCGCGGCAGTGTGCTAGAACATCTACAGCACTTTCGGGGCGAATGATGGGGATTTCTCCGGCTCCATAGGTCCGGTAGACTTCGTCTTCGATACCGGGTGCGCCTATGATTACACCACGATATTGAGGAAATTCATGCAGCCCGCCGAGCATGGTGCCGAGGTTATTTCGGATTTCGCCTAGGCGGCTACCGGGCATAATTGCCACCAATGGACGGTCGCGGAGACGATATTCTTTAAGGAAATCCTCGCGTGTGCAAACGTGTTCAAGGCGTTCGTCGACTTGTTCTCGCGATGGGTTGCCGACGTAAGTGGCATCGAATTTATTTGCACGGTAGAAGTCCGGCTCAAATGGTAAAATAGAGTAAACTCGACGTATGAGTCGACGTATGTCGCGAATTCTCCATTTCTTCCAAGCCCATATTTTAGGCGAAATATAGTAGTAGACTGGAATATTGCATTTAGACGCGACTGCAGCCACTTTGAGATTGAACGACGGATAGTCGATCAATATAACACAGTCGGGTTTTAGCTCGCGAACAGCTTTGCGAGCAGTTCGCAAGTTGCGACGCACTTTACCGAGGTTTCGGAGTACTTCGCTAAAGCCCATATATGCCATTTGATTAATATGCACGAGCGGTTGTGAACCGACTGCTTCTGCCATTCGGTCGCCTCCAAGGAAGGTGAATCGAGCTTCTGAGTCGAGTTCTTTCAAAGCTGTGATGAGATGCGAGCCGTGAAGGTCGCCCGATGTTTCGCCGCTTACAATGAAATAGTGCATATCTTGTGGGTTGAATTTGTATTAGTCGAATTATTTGCTTCGTTTGGAGCGGAAAAAGTCGCGCATAATAGTGCTACATTCATTCTCTAGTATGCCGGTAGTGACTTGTGCGCGAGGGTGAAACGGTGTACATCCGGGACGAACTATTGTAGAGTAGCCGCGTTTTGGGTCGGATGCTCCTACTACGATACGCGACAATTGGCTCCAGCCAATCGCTCCGGCACACATAGGGCATGGCTCGACAGTAACGTATAGAGTGCAATCAGTGAGGTACTTGCCGCCGAGTGATTGTGCGGCAGCACTGATTGCGAGCATTTCGGCATGGGCTGTAACGTCTCGTAGCCTTTCTGTCTGATTGTGCCCGCGTCCGAGAATCCGTCCACCGCCCACTACGATAGCACCGATAGGAATTTCACCTTCTGCCATAGCGGCACGAGCTTCTGCTAATGCCAAACTCATATAGTATTCGTCGGGCATCATATCAAGTTGAGAATCATACCTTCTTTAGCAGCAATTACCGGTTTGCCAAATATTTCGGCAGCCTCGGCAGCGAGAGCCGTTTCGTCTGCGATAGTTTTGGAGTAGTGTCCGATGACTAGTTCCCCGGCTCCGGCAAGACGAGCGATTTCACCTGCTTGGCGGGCTGTAGAGTGCCCGCGAGGAGCAGCATGTTGGGCTCGTTCGTCGCCGTAAGTGGCTTCGTGATATAGGATATCGACGCCTTTAACCGATTCAGCTACGCGAGTGTCGAATGCCGTGTCGGAGCAGTAAGCATAGCTCTTTGACGGATCGGCAGCAGTGGTGAGGCGTGCATTGGGTATGATTGTGCCATCTGCGCGCTCAAAGTCAGCTCCGTCTTTGATGGCATTCATCATATAGTGGGGTACGTTGTGAAATTTTGCTGCAGCGCCGTCGATATGTCGGCGTTTGGGCTTTTCGTCGAAGCGATAGCCAACGCACGGCACTCGGTGATAGAGCGGAAATGCCGTAACTATCAAATTATTATCTTCGAATACTACCTGTGTCTTATTCGGGTCGATGATATTGAATTCGAGTTTATATGAGCGGTCGCGGCAAAAGACGTTCATTAATCGACGTAAGATGTCGGCTCCTTCTGCAAAAGTATGGACTGTAACCGAGCCTTCTACATCGTGCAGAGCCATAGTCGATAGCAAGCCGGGCAAGCCGAGGAAATGGTCGCCGTGAAGGTGTGAAATGAAAATATCGCTAACTTTTGCAAATGAAAGGCTATAGCGGCGCAATTGTAGCTGTGTGCCCTCGGCACAGTCGACTAGCATCAGTCGATTACGATACTGCACTGCCTGAGCACTAGGGAAATGCTTGAGTGTAGGAGTCGCAGAACCGCAGCCAAGAATCGTAACGTTGAAGTATGACATATTGCAAATTTAGCGTTAAACCACTGCTTTTATTCTTCTCCGCGGATGAGTTTGTTATAGCGCTTTTCGTCATTGATAAGCGAAAGAGCCTCGCTGAAATCTTTGTTGAGAAGGCTAAGAGGTCGATAGTATGAACCATCTTCGTAGAGGTCGCGAGCGAGTAAGCCTTTGAGTACTGCTTTTACGATTGGTTGAGATCGGTTCCACTGCTCTTCGTTGAATTTAATCTCAGATTCTTCACCCGATTTGATAAGACGGTCGATGAGCTCTTGGGGAACTTCGAAATTCTTTTGGAAATCGTTGTCGGTACGGTATTTCGCGGTGAGTGCACTTCGGTTTGCATCAACGTAGTTAATGGCAGTGCGGTTTACGATACCTTTCGCTACGAGGTCGCGGTAGTAGACACTATAGTGTGATGTGTCGGCTGCAACGAATACGTCGGGGATGATGCCACCGCCACCGTAAACGGGTCGTTTGAAGCGGAGTGTCTCGTATCTAAGAGAGTCGGGGCGCTTGATGCTGTCAGCGCTCCATAATTCGCCGTCGTCGTAGCGGCTAAGGAGTTCGAGTTGATATTCTTCAGAGTGCCCTTTGTCGTAGTGCTTCTGGATACAACGCCCTGAAGGAGTGTAGTAGCGCGATACGGTGAGACGAATCATCGAACCATCAGGGAAGGGGAAGGGGCGCTGTACTAAGCCTTTGCCAAATGTTCGGCGACCAACGATAAGAGCACGGTCGTTATCCTGGAGAGCTCCGGCAAGGATTTCGGCTGCCGATGCCGAGTTTTGATTGGCGATAACTACAATGCGTCCATCAAGAAAACTACCTTTGGTTTCGGTAGCAAATACTTGCTTAGGAGTTGCTCTGCCGGCTGTACTTACTACGGGAGTGCCTTTGGGAAGAAATTCCGATGCGAGTTCGAATGCAGCGCCAAGGTATCCGCCGCCATTGTCGCTCACGTCGAGGATAAGGTTCTTCATCCCTTGCGCTTTGAGCTTTTTCATTGCTTCAACAGCCTCTTTTGCAGTTTCTTCTGCGAATCGGGTGATGCGTATGTAGCCTGTAGTGGCGTCTGCCATAAATGTTTCATCAACGCTATAAAGTGGGATGTCGTCGCGAGTAACAGCGAAGTCAATCAAGTCGGCGCCGCGTTTGATTTTGAGGTTTACAACCGAGCCTTTTTCGCCGCGTAGACGCTTCATAACGTCGGTGTTTTTCATTTTCTTACCGGCGATGACGGTGTCGTTAGCTTCGATAATTCTATCTCCGGCAAGCATGCCAACTTTTTCGGACGGACCGCCGGCTATGGTCTGGATAACGTAGACTGTATCGTCGAGCATATTGAATTGGATGCCAATGCCGCTAAATTTGCCTTGTAGCGGCTCGGTAAACTCTTGAGTTTCCTGCGGAGTGGTGTACGCCGAGTGAGGATCGAGAGTTTTTAGCATTGCTTTGATTGCTTCTGTAACAATAGTGTCGGCATCAACGTCTTCGACGTAGTATGCTTCAATCATTGCTTCGGCTGCACGTAGCTTTTGAGATGGTTCAAGAACGTATTCAGAGTTGTTGTTCTTCTTTGCAGCTGCAGTGGCTACTATGGCAATTGCAGCGAGGGCTATAAGTGGTAAAAGGAATTTTTTCATATCATGCTATGGGAGGAAGGGTGTGGTGTCGTGGCCGTAAGATTCTAGTTCTCGCACGACTGATGATGAAATGGCGGCATACTCGGGACGACTGAAAAGTATAACAGATTCGATGCCGGAAAGTTGTCGGTTGATATCTGCCATATCGCGTTCATACTCAAAGTCTTTCATCGAACGGACTCCACGGAGTAAAAAACGAGCTCCGCATTGAGTGGCAAAATCGATTGTAAGGCAAGAATATACAGCTACTTCGACTCTCGGCTCATCGGCATATAATTCGCGGATGATATCGGCAGAGGTTTCGCCATCGGTAGCAGGTTTTGCAGCATTAACGCCAATTGCTATGATAATGCGGTCGAAGAGTGCCAATCCACGCTCCACAATGTCGGCATGGCCTCGTGTGAAGGGGCGGAACGAACCCGGAAAGAGTGCGATGCGAGAGTTAGAAGAGTGCGATGTTGCTGTCATCTTCGATTACGAGGTTATCGATAATAAAGTTTTGGCGTTCCATGGTGTTTTTACCCATGTAGAACTCAAGTACTTCGGCCACACCGTCTTCTTTACGAAGCCTTACACGGTCGATACGCATATCGGGTCCGATAAACCCGCGAAATTCTTCGGGCGAGATTTCACCAAGACCTTTGAATCGCGTGATTTCGGCATTATCACCAAATCGTTTGATTGCATTTACACGTTCTTCATCGGTGTAGCAGTAAACGGTGTCGTCGTTATTGTCGTCTTTCTTAGCTCTGGCAGTGCGTTTGGCTGTCTTTTTGTTGCGTACGCGGAAGAGTGGAGTCTGCAGCACATATACGTGTCCCTTTTTGATAAGGTCGGGGAAGTATTGCAAGAAGAATGTGAGCATGAGCAGACGGATGTGCATGCCATCGACGTCGGCATCGGTTGCAATAATTACTTTATTGTATCGCAAGCCTTCGAGTCCATCCTCGATGTTAAGAGCTGCTTGAAGGAGGCTGAATTCTTCGTTCGTATAGAGCTCTTTCTTTGTCGCTCCATAGGTGTTGAGTGGTTTGCCACGCAGTTTGAACACCGCTTGAGTCTCAACGTTGCGAACTTTTTCGATAGATCCACCTGCCGAGTCGCCCTCGGTGATGAAAATCGATGAAGCTTCTTTTTTGTCGTCGCTACCTCGAGTGTCGTTGAGGTGAACGCGGCAATCGTTAAGTTTGCGGTTGTAGAGGCTTACTTTTTTAGCTGTTTCGCGCGCTTTTTTGGCAACACCGGCCATGGCTTTGCGGTCGCGTTCGCTCTCCTGTACCTTTTTGAGGATTATGTCGGCAACTTCGAGGTTGCGGTGTAGGTAGTTGTCGAGTTCTTTGCGGATAAAATCGCCAATAAATTTAGCAACCGAAACACCGTCGGGCGACATTTCGCGAGATCCGAGTCGTGTCTTGGTCTGCGATTCAAATACAGGTTCTTCAACTTTAACGGCTACGGCGGCTACCATACCGTTTCGGATATCGGAGTACTCGAAGTTGCGCCCGAAGTAGTCTTTGAGGGTGCGACTTACAGCTTCTTTAAATGCGGTCAAGTGTGTGCCGCCCTGAGTGGTATGTTGACCATTGACGAATGAGTAATACTCTTCGCCATATTGATTAACGTGAGTGATGGCAACCTCGATATCTTGTCCTTTGAGGTGGATGATGTCGTAGAGAGGTGCCTGAGTCATATTCTCCTTGAGTAGGTCGAGTAAGCCATGACGCGAGATGTAGCGTCGACCATTGAATACGATAGCCAGTCCGGTGTTGAGGAATGTGTAATTTTTCAACATCGGCACGATAAATTCATCGCGGAATGCATAGTCACGGAAGATATTTGCCGACGGGGTGAAACGGACCAAAGTACCATTTGGTTCGTCGGTATCTTCAAGATCGCTTTCTTCGATGAGGTTACCCATCGAGAAAGTGGCGTGTTTGCATTTGCCGTCGCGGAAGGCTGTGATTTCGAAGTTGGTCGAGAGAGCGTTTACTGCCTTTATACCTACACCATTAAGACCGACCGACTTTTTGAATGCAGCCGAGTCATACTTGGCACCGGTATTCATTTTTGAAGCGACGTCGACGAGTTTACCCAGAGGAATACCACGACCATAGTCGCGCACCGAGGCCGAAGTGGCGTCAACATCAACAGTAATTTGGTGACCAAAGCCCATCATATATTCGTCGATAGAGTTGTCGAGCACCTCTTTGATGAGGACGTAAATTCCGTCGTCGCTGTTAGTGCCATCGCCAAGCTTGCCGATGTACATACCGGGACGCCGCTGGATGTGTTCTTTCCAATCAAGCGTTTGGATGTCGCTTTCGTCATATTCGACGGAAGCCTCGACCTGCACGGTAACGGGCTCGTTATCTTCGTTGAATAGTTGTTCTTGGTCTTGTTCGCTCATGGGTTACTAAGGAGAAAAAAGTTATTCTTGGCAGATGAATGCCTTTGCAGTTTCGATGTCGCCGGCGTGGTCGACGTCAACGATTTTCGGGAATGGGAAGGCGCGCAGACGCATCCCGGCAGCCACTAAAGCGCGTTGGTAGTTTCGCATACGGCTCACGCCTTGCTCGATGCAGTCTTCAAGCACTTTGAGGGCCGGGAGGGTAAGACCGTAGATGCCACCGGAGATGTAGCGGTCGCTACCGTTGGCAGCGTCGCGGAATGCGGAGATAAAACCGTTGTTGTCAACGTCGACATATAATGGTTTCTCGTCATCGATGAAGTCGGTAACGCCAAAACATCCATCAGCTTCGTTGTCGAGGTCGAATGCTTCGGCATATTTTATGAAGTCGGGCTGACGGAAGATTGTGTCAACAGTGGTAAGGATGAACTTGCCACCTGTAAACGACTTTGATACTTCGTAGAAGCTATGCATCGAACTCGGAGTGCTCTTCACTGTGATGTGTAGAGGAAAAGGAAGAGTTGGTACAAGGCTTTCGAGGTACTCTCGCACTTCAGTCATCTGTTCGTTGACGATGATGCAGAGCGACTCAGGACGATATGAGGCAAAGATGTCGATTAAACGACCAATCATAGGACGACCGTCTAGGTCAACGAGAGGTTTAGGTACAGAGATACCTTCTTGAACGAGTCGAGAGCCTTCACCGGCTGCAATTATAGCGTAGTGCATACCTTATTCTTTATCTTTTGGGCGTTCGCCCTTTTCGTTTTTATCTTTTTCGATGTGCTGACGTCGTAGAGGACGACGATAAGCTTCGTCATAGTTTTCGCGGTTGCGGTATATGTCGATAGCGGCATAAATTGCCGAGCGTAGAGAGTCGGGCGAGGCTTCGCCTTTGCCCGCGATATCGTAACCGGTGCCGTGGTCGGGTGATGTGCGCACATATGGGAGTCCGGCGGTAAAGTTAACACCCGATTCCATTGCCAAGGTCTTAAAAGGAGTCAAGCCTTGGTCGTGGTACATAGCCAAAACGCCGTCGAATGCAGTATAGTTGCCGCTTCCGAAAAGCCCGTCGGCAGCATATGGGCCGAAAGCTAGAATTCGTTTTTCGCGTGCTTCTTCGAGAGCGGGAATAATGATTTCGTTTTCTTCGCTACCAAGTAGGCCGTTTTCGCCTGCGTGAGGGTTAAGCGATAGTACAGCGATGCGCGGCGATTGAATGCCGAAGTCGCGTCGGAGTGAGCTATCGAATTGTTCGAGCTTTTCGACGATGGCTTCTTTAGTTACCATTGATGGTACGTTGGCAAGCGGAGTGTGTGTTGTGAGAAGTGCTACACGAAGAGTTTCGGAGCACATTACCATAAGAGCTTTGTGAGGCTCTTCTTCGGTTGAGAAAGCCGCTTCGAGATATTCAGTGTGTCCCGGGAAGTGGAAATCGTCGCTTTGGATTGCGTGTTTGTTGATGGGAGCAGTTACCAAAACGTCGATATTGCCTTCGCGAAGGTCTGCTGTTGCAGTTTCAAGAGCCGCGAGAGCTGCTGCACCACCGGCTTCGGTAGCCATACCCGGGTCGATTTTGAGGTCTTCTCCAACGACGTTAACTATGTTGAATACACCGTCGCGCGCATCAGCTGCGCTATCAATTCGGGTAAACTGTACTTGGGGTAGTTCCATCGCTTTGCGGTAGAACGAAGCTGCTTTGGCAGAGCCATAGACCACTACAATGCAGAGGTCGGATATTCGAGTATCCTCAAGAAGTTTAAGGATAATTTCGTATCCGATACCGTTGGTGTCGCCGTGAGTGATGCCTACACGTATTTTGTTGTTATTCATTAGATTCGGTGTTTTGTTGTTTAGCTTTGCCGGCAAGCATACCGCAAGCAGCCATAATATCTTCGCCACGCGATGCACGGATAGTTGCAGTCAATCCCAGTTCGTTGAGCCGGTCGCGGAATCGTTCCATCGTAGCTCGGTCGGATGGACGACCTTCGAAGCCGGGAGTGCGATGGAAGCGGATGAGGTTGACGCGAGCGTTTGTTCCTTTAAGTAGTCGAGCTAAAGCATCGGCGTGTCGTTCGTCGTCGTTAATGCCGGCAAACATGGTGTACTCCATTGAAAGGCGGCGTTGGTGTGCGAAGTCGTGAGCCTTAAGCATTGGCAAGAAATCGCGCATTGGGAATGCTTTTTCGACGGGCATCAGGCGTTCGCGTTCGAGCGCGAAAGGAGAGTGAATACTAATTGCCATGTGAACCTGAGTCTCTTCGAGAAGTCGGCGAACGCCTTCGGGCTTGCCGATTGTCGATACCGTAATTCGACGAGGACTCCAAGCTAATCCCCATGGAGCTGTGAGGATGTCGATAGCCTGAAGCACTGCACCGAGATTGTCGGTAGGCTCACCCATACCCATAAAAACGAGGTTTGTGAGTTTGTCGCTTTCAGGGATCGACAAAATTTGGTTCATAATGTCGCCGGCATCAAGGTTGCCTTGCCAGCCGCCTTGTCCGGTCATGCAGAAGCGACAACCCATTTTGCATCCGGCTTGCGAAGATACGCATAGAGTAGCACGCTCTTTGTCGGGAATGTAGACGGCTTCAATATCGCGTCCGCCTACACCTTCAAAGAGGTATTTGGCGGTGCCATCGGTGCTACGCGCTTCGGCAATAGGTGCTTTTCGTCCAACGAAGTATCCGTTGTCGGTAAGCCATTGGCGCGCACGTTTTGGCAAGTCGGTCATTTGCTCGATGTCGGTTGCTCCTTTTTTATAAAGCCACGCAGCAATTTGCTTTGCAGCGAAAGAGCGTAGCCCGGCTGCCGTCACTATATCGGTGAGGGCTGCAGGGTCTAATCCGAGTAGTTTTTTGTTGTCGCTCATTATTGAATCAGTCGAGATGATAGCCAAGAGCAGCAAGAGCTCTTACAGCAGGCACGCCGTTATACAAGATTGAATAAACGGCGTTGAGAATAGGCATTTCAACTTGGTAACGCTCGTTGTTGATGTCAGTGATGCACTTTGTGCCGTAGTATCCTTCGGCAGTCTGTTCCATCTCCATTAACGCCGCTTTTACAGAGTATCCGCGACCAATCATCGAACCGAAATTGTGGTTGCGCGAGAATCGAGAGTATCCTGTAACAAGCAAGTCGCCAAGATATACAGAGTCGCAAATGTTTCGTTCGCCCGGAGTTGCCGCGTTGAGGAACCGTTCCATTTCGCGGACCGCATTCGAAATCAAAATTGCGGTCATGTTATCGCCTATTTTCATGCCGTGGATAATACCAGCGGCTATTGCATAGACGTTTTTGAGTACAGCGGCGTACTCGATGCCGTTAACGTCGTGTGATGTGATTGTGTGGTTGTGTTTTCCGCTCAACTTTTCGGCAAAACCTTTTGCATGCTCCATGTCGTAGCATCCGATTGTAAGATATGTCGGACGGTCGAGTGCCACTTCTTCGGCGTGACATGGACCCGAGATTACGAGAGTGTTCTCGCGTCGGACGCCAAATCGGTTAATCATATATTCGGTTATGAGTTGCTTAGACTCCGGCTCAATGCCTTTGACAGCAGAAACAACTGATTTGCCCGATATGTCGACGCTTATTTTGTCGACATGGTTTTTGAAGTAGGGCGATGGCATTACTAACAACAACGTGTCGGCCGATAAGCAAACTTCGTTGATGTCGCTCGAGAAGTTAATTCGGTCGATGTCGAAAGTAACGTCGGTTAGATATGCCGGATTATGGCGTAAGCGCTTGAAGTCGTCGATACGATCGTCGCGGCGCATATACCAAGTTATGGAGTCGCAATTTTGGAGGAGTAACTTAGCCAATGCAGTGGCCCAGCTACCTCCACCCATTACTGCTATTTGCCCGGGAAACTGGTTGTGTTCCATGGTGATGGAGTTTGATAGTTCTTATTTAGTTTGAGGGGTAGAGCCGATTACTCGGCACTACCCATTAAACTTAAAACTCTCAGAGTTATGCTTTAGCAGCGGCTTCTACCCAAGCAGCAACACCTTCTGCGCCGGGGTTCTTGAGTCCGAGTTTGTTTTTCTTGTTGATTCCGCAGAGGTCTTGGAAAAGTTTGTTGGGATTAGCTTCAGCAAGAGCGGCTACGGTGAGGATGCCAGACTTCTGGAGTGGAGCAACCCATTCAGCGGGAACTCCAACCGCTTCGAACGCCTGAGCGTTGTCGCGCTTTTCTACCTTTTCGGGACGCATCTGAGGGAAGAGTAGAACTTCCTGGATGGTGGTTTGTCCTGTCATTAGCATAACGAGGCGGTCCATACCGATACCCATACCCGAAGTAGGAGGCATACCGTATTCGAGCGCGCGGATAAAGTCGGCATCGATGATCATAGCTTCATCATCGCCTTTTTCGCCTAGTCGCATCTGCTCTACGAAACGTTCGTATTGGTCGATGGGGTCGTTAAGCTCGCTGTAAGCGTTTGCGAGTTCTTTGCCGTTCACCATGAGTTCGAAACGTTCGGTGAGTTCGGGATTGTCGCGGTGTCGTTTTGTAAGGGGCGACATTTCGATTGGATAGTCGGTGATGAAAGTAGGCTGGATGTACTTGCCTTCGCACTTTTCGCCGAAGATTTCGTCGATGAGTTTGCCCTTGCCCATAGTTTCGTCAACTTCGACGCCGAGCGATTGAGCGGTTTGGCGTAGTTGCTCTTCGTCCATGCCGGTGATGTCGACACCTGTGTGTTCTTTGATGGCTTGAGCCATTGTAACACGAGGGAATGGCGCTTTGAAGTTGATGATGTTGTCGCCAACTTTCACTTCGGTAGTGCCGTTTACGTCGAGGCTGATTTTTTCGAGCATACGTTCGGTGAAGTTCATCATCCAGTTGTAGTCTTTGTAGGCTACGTAGATTTCCATGCAAGTGAACTCGGGGTTGTGAGTGCGGTCCATGCCTTCGTTGCGGAAGTTCTTAGAGAACTCGTAGACGCCTTCGAATCCACCTACGATGAGGCGTTTGAGGTAAAGTTCGTCTGCAATACGGAGGTATAGAGGAATGTCGAGTGCGTTGTGGTGAGTGATGAACGGACGAGCCGAAGCACCACCGGGAATCGACTGGAGGATAGGAGTTTCAACTTCGATGTATCCGGCGTTGTTGAAGTATTCTCGCATCGAAGTGTACACTTTGGTGCGTTTTAGGAAAATCTGCTTAACACCATCGTTTACGATGAGGTCGACGTAGCGACGACGGTAGCGAAGTTCGGGGTCGTCGAAAGCGTCGTAGGTAACGCCGTCTTTAACTTTTACGATAGGAAGGGGACGCAAGCTTTTGCTAAGAACGGTTAGTTCTTGTGCATGCACAGAGATTTCGCCGGTCTGTGTGCGAAAAACGTAACCCTTGATGCCGATGAAGTCTCCGATGTCGAGTAACTTTTTGAATACCACATTGTAGAGGTCTTTGTTTTCGTCGGGACAGATGTCGTCTCGCGAGATGTAAATCTGGATGCGACCGCGTGAGTCTTGTAGTTCGACGAACGATGCCTTACCCATGATGCGTCGGCTCATAATACGGCCAGCAACGCACACTTGGCGCTGATCGCCTTCGTCGCTGAAGTTGGCTTTTATTTCGTCGCTATGGCCTGTAACTGTATATTCAGGTGCAGGATAGGGCTCGATGCCCATGCGTCGCAGTTCAGTCATACTACCGCGGCGGATTACTTCTTGTTCGCTCAATTCAAGTGGATTCATATCGTGTAAAGTCTTTTATTAACAATGCTTCAAGCCGAGTGGAGACTTCGCCCCCTCGGCATTATCGGCCCTTTGACCGCTAAATTACTGCAAAGATACTATTTTTGCGTTTTACACACAAATCTATCGATAAAAATATCCCGTGAAGTGGTTGCTGAATCGTATATAACAATAACAGAAATGAAAAACGGAGCTGCAAATTGCCACTACGGTATAAAATTTGTATATTTGCAGTTTAGAATTGAAAAATGTGATGAAACGACTTTTGACAGCAATCTCAATTGTGACGGCGGGGTGGATATCCACTTCGGCGAATGTTGTTGATTGTTTGCCAGGTGCATTGAATAGTCTGATAGAAAGTCCAGACGAAGTGGCCGAATTAACAATCAGAGGCACGGTTAATGCATCCGATTTGAAATTTATAGCCGATTCGATGCCCGGGATTCGGAGTCTTGATTTGTCGTCGTGTAAGATTGTCGAAGGGGTAATATCGCATTTAGAAGCGTCGAAGATAGAATCGATAGTTTTGCCTTGTGAAGGTAGGTTATCCATCGGTGATTTTGCATTTGCGTCATCGGCGCTAAAGAACGTTGAAATTCCGTCGAACGTAGAGTCGATAGGGACAGCCGCTTTTGCCGATTGTCGCGCATTAACATCGGTTTCGATAGCCGGAGCTTCGGTAGGCGAATCGTCATTTGAAAATTGTGAGTCTCTAGCTACGGTCTCCGGAGCGAATACGATAGTGCAAATCGGTAATAGTGCATTTGAGGGTTGCATTTCGCTGTCGGACTTTGAATTTAGTTCAGAATTACAATCGATAGGCAATTCAGCATTTGCCGGCTGTCGGTTTGAGTCGGTAGTTATTCCTTCCGAGGCTCCGCTAGACAGTATCGGAGAATGGGCGTTCGCTTATAATCCGAAACTTATGCAAGTGTCGCTACCACAATCAACGGTTTCGATTGGAAAAGGATCGTTTTTCGCATGTTCGGCACTCTGCGAGCTGACACTCCCTGCCGCTTGTACTAGGATAGACGATTACGGGATGACCGGAGTGGCAGCATTAGGCTATCTCGCACTTCCAGGAGAGCTTGAGTATATCGGAAGTCATGCAATGGAAGGAATGACCGGGCTAGGGACAGTCGACGGTACGCAATTAACTGCAGTCCCTGGACTAGGTGAAGAAGTCTTTTTCGGAGTTAATCAAGCGTTGGTGCATCTTAATGTTGATAAACGCTATGCCGAAGCATTTCAAGCCGCAGAGCAATGGCAGGAATTTAATATCAATTCCGATGTAACGAACTCAGATTTTTCAGAAATACTATCGAACCACTTGTATGGTCGTTTGATAGGCGATGTGATTTATGTCGAAAGTATCGGCTTACCAATCGATTATTTAGAATTATATACAATCGAAGGACGTATGCCCGTCAGGGCAAAATTGTCGGCAGAGCAGATTTCTGTTGATGTCTCAGCCTTCGATTCACGAATATTCATAGTGCGTTGCGTTATGGCGGATAAGTCGATAGCGACGCTCAAACTCGCACGTTAAAAATGGGCAAGAATAAACTACGCAAATTCGCTGAGGTGGAGAATAATCCCTTGGTGCTCCAATATCCATTCGGAGTGGTGCGCGAAAAAGGGTTCCCCTACAAAGGCCGCTGGCATAGCGACTTCTTTGGCAACAACAACCCTATAGTACTCGAACTTGGCTGCGGCAAAGGTGAGTACACAGTTGGATTGGGACGTCAGTTCCCTAACAAAAACTTTATCGGTATCGATATCAAAGGTGCTCGTATCTGGAGTGGTGCAACAGCAGCACTACGTGATGATATGAAGAATGTGGCATTCGTTCGCACATCTATTGAGTTGCTCGAATACTTCTTTGCACCCGGCGAAGTTTCGGAGATTTGGATTACGTTCCCCGACCCGCAGATGAAGAAGGTCAACAAACGCCTCACTGGAACACGTTTTGTTGAGATGTATCGTCGTGTACTCGCCCCCGGAGGTACAATCCATCTCAAGAGTGATAGTCCGTTCCTCTTTGCCTACACCGCGATGATGGTAGAACACAATGGGCTAAAAGTTCTACAGTCGACCGCTGACCTATATGCAGACTATCCGGCTGATGATCCAATCTTGAATATCCGCACTCACTACGAGCAGCAGTGGCTCGACCGCGGACTAACAATTAAATATCTGAGCTTTATACCAGGGACCGAGCCTTCGCTCGAAGAGCCTCCGGGCGCTGACGATATTGCACCCGATACTTACCGCAGCTATTCGCGCGGATACATCGAGTGTCCTCAGATGTTGGAAGATAACGAATAAATTGAATTTACGAAATGGCAACTACATTATATCCCTCACTTATAACCGAAGCGCTCGCAACGGTTCGCTATCCCGGTTCGGGTAAAAACCTAGTAGAGCTCGATATGATCGAAGACGATATTCGCATCAATGGCAATCATGTCAGCTTCACCATTATTTTCGATAAGGCTACCGACCCTTTCAAAGCGTCGCTTCTCAAAACTGCAGAAGCAGCGATCCATCTAAAAGCACCAGATGCCGAAGTTGAGATCAATGTGGCTACCCGAAAGACGGCACCCGTTGTAGAAAAAGCGCCCGTACTTCCCGGGGTGAAGAATATCGTAGCGGTATCGTCGGGTAAAGGAGGTGTAGGCAAGTCGACCGTAGCTGCCAACCTTGCCGTAGCTCTTGCAGCCGAAGGCTATCGAGTAGGTTTGCTCGATGCCGATATTTTCGGACCATCGGTGCCTAAGATGTTCGGTCTTGAAGGTGCACAACTCTTTATGCATGAAGTCGACGGCAAGCAACTTATTATCCCGGCAGAGGCCTATGGAGTGAAAGTTCTCTCAATCGGCTTCCTTATAGACCCGTCGAGCGCTGCCGTTTGGCGTGGAGCAATGGCATCAAATGCACTCAAGCAACTCATAGAGCAAGCCGATTGGGGTGAACTCGACTATTTCCTTATCGATATGCCTCCAGGCACCAGCGATATTCACCTCACACTCGTTCAGACACTCGGCATTACCGGAGCTATCGTGGTTACAACACCTCAGCAAGTTGCTATTGCTGATGCTCGCAAGGGTATTGCGATGTTCCGCGATGATAAAATCAATGTGCCCGTGCTCGGTTTGGTCGACAATATGTCGTGGTTTACGCCAGAAAAGCATCCTGATGAACGTTACTTCCTATTCGGTCGAGAAGGAGCTGTCGACGAACTTGCACAGCAGTTTGGAGTGTCGGTTCTCTCTCGAATCCCATTGGTTGCATCAGTAGGCGACCACTCCGACTCCGGTCGTCCCATTGTACTTGAGCCAACCGCGTCGGCTCAGGCATTCATTCACCTCGCTCACGAGGTTATTGATGCCATCGACAACCGAAACGAGCTGCTCCCACCCACCGAGAAAGTAAAAATGAAATAAAATGGATACGCCTTACATACTAGTGCTCAACGGTCCGAACCTCAACTTACTCGGCTACCGTCAGCCCGAAATATACGGTTCTACCACACTCGACGATATCAATAGAGGCTTGGCAAACCGCTTTCCGGAAGTGTTTTTCAGCTTTTTACAGCATAACGGAGAAGGCGAACTTATCGATGCTTTACACCAAGCCGGATTTGACACTGCTTGTCGTGGCATCGTATTCAATGCAGGAGCCTATACCCACTACTCCTACGCCATCGCAGACGCAATTGCTTCAATCCCAGTGCCGGTAATTGAAGTGCATATCAGTAATGTGCAAGCGCGCGAAGATTTCCGCCGTATATCAGTCATCGCACCCGTATGTCGAGGCACAATTGCCGGATTCGGTATTGATTCCTACCGACTTGCAGTCGAAGCTCTATTAGCCGAATGAGTAAGAAAGTATTAGATACGAACGGCCTTGTAATCGGTCTTGACGGCAAACGCGCCGTGCTTAACAATACCGGTTTGGGCAACTACAGCCGATATGTAGTGAATGTAATGTCGGCAGCTTTTCCGAGTACGAAATTCCGTCTATATTCGCCTGCAGACTCCGACAACGAACGCTTGCGTCCACTGTTAGGCCGCGATAATGTAGATGTCTTTGTGCCGTCGTTATCTCCCGATTGGGGCATTACGCGTGCATTTTGGCGCTCGTTCGATATGCCCTTGCAACTTAAACGCGATGAAGTTGCCGTTTATCATGGATTAAGCAACGAATTGCCGTTGACTATCAAAGGCGTTTGCGCTTCGGTTGTAACTATTCATGACCTTATTTGGCGCCGTGTGCCACAAGATTATTCAGCAATCGATAGACGACTATACGACTACAAATATCGACGTTCGGCTAATGTTGCAACCCGAATTGTAGCCATCAGCGAGTGTACGAAGCGCGATCTTATGACAGATTACGGCATAGCAGAGGATAAAATCGACGTTATATACCAAGGTGTTGATCCTATTTTTACACTTCCAGTCGATACACAAAAACGTGCTGATATTAAGGCTAAGTACAAGTTGCCGGAACGGTATATCATCTCAGTCGGAACGGTTCAATCGCGCAAGAATCAACTTCTAATCGTCCGTGCCCTTGCAAAGTTGCCGAAGCATATTCACCTCATTTTTGTCGGTAATATGAGTAGCGCGTACGGCACGGCGGTAAAAGAAGAAATCGAACGCCTCGGATTATCGGACCGTGTAATGCACCTTGCAGATGTGCCATTTACCGACCTCCCTGCCCTGTATGCATGTGCCGAAGCCTCGGCTTATACATCGCGCTACGAAGGATTCGGCTTGCCTATCGTTGAGTCGCTCTCGGTCGGTACACCCGTTGTGGCATGTACCGGTTCGTGTCTCGAAGAAGCCGGAGGCGAAGGAGGCATCTACGTAGACCCGGATGATGTGGATACTTGTGCAACAGTTCTTCAGCGACTATGCGAGGATGTGGTTTATCACGATCGCACAGCGCGCCTCGGACGCCAACACGTTCGCCGTTTTTCAGCCGAAAATTTCGCCAAAGCAACAATGGCAACATATAAAAAAGCTCTAATAAGCGAGTTGACATGACCAAAGAAAGCATCCCCACGATACTAGTTGTAGGAGCCGGCGGCTTTATAGGCGGCTTCATCGCAGCCGAAGCACTCCGCCGCGGTTTTAAAACGTACGTCGCAGTCCGCGAAAGTACATCACGCCGCTATCTCAGCGACCCTGCACTTAATTTTGTAGTACTTGACTACGACAATCCTGAAGCCTTAGGCAAAGCGCTTCGAGAGGCTGCTCCGGCGTCTCATGGTTGGGATTATATTATCTACAACCTCGGAGCAACGAAAGCCGCTAAATTTGGCGACTTTAATCGTATTAATTATCAATATTTGCGCAACTTTGTCGGCGTTCTTGAGGCAGAAGGCCTCGTTCCGAAGAAGTTTCTCTATATGAGTTCTCTTAGCGCTTTGGGGGCATTCGACGAAAAGAATTATACTCCTATTGATTCTTCTGCCGTACCAGCACCCAACACACGCTACGGACTATCGAAAATTAAGGCAGAAACATATCTCGAGACTTTGCCTGATTTTCCGTGGATTATCTTCCGTCCCACAGGTGTTTATGGACCTCACGAGCGCGACTATCTGATGATGGTTAAGTGCATCGACCAACATTTTGATTTCGGCGTGGGTTATCGTACTCAGATGCTTACATTTATCTACGTAGATGATTTGGTCGGCGCGATGTTTGATGCATTGGCATCGGATAAGACCCTTCGCAAAAAGTATATCATCAGCGAACCTCGCGCTTACACACAGAAGGAGTTTCGCTCTATCGTAGCCAAAGCCCTCGGACGCAAGTTTGTGATTCCTATCAAGTTGCCAATCTGGATGGCTTATATTGCATGTGTAGTATCGGAGAAAATCGGAGTTCTTACACTCAAACCGGCAACACTCAATACCGATAAGTTTAAGATTTTGCGCCAACGTAACTGGAATTGTAGTGTGGAAGAAGCCATCAGAGATTTCGGATTTAAGGCAAACTTCCCCCTTGAGCGAGGAATAGACGAAACAGTCAAGGCCTATCTCGCAGAGAAACAACAAGCTAAAACAAATCGATAATGAATCGACGCACTCTCCTTTTATCTAAAATATTTATCATCTTGGCAGCATTGCCGGTGCTTTCAATACCGGCACTTATTTCTGTCGCTCCTGATACAGATGAGGTTAAGATGTTTATTTGTATCTATCCTATATATGTGATACTTTCTAGTGTGTGCGAGTGGCTGTGCCTTACTCGTAAACGACAGGAAATCACATGGATATTGCTTATACTAATGCTTTTGACCCACGCAGCAATGTGGGTGCTCGTACAACAATGACACAAGACGACTATATAGCATCGCATATCGATTCAGAGCCAGCCGAACTTCGCGCCCTCTATCGTCATACCCATATTTATCGCCTCTATCCTCGTATGTGTACCGACCACGTTCAAGGTCGTCTATTGGTGATGCTAACGCGTATGATAGCTCCTAAACGCATCCTCGAATTGGGCACTTTTTCCGGATATTCAGCACTCTGTTTTGCAGAAGGTATGCCCGAAGGTTGTGCAATAGATACAGTAGAGGTTGATGACGAGCATGCCGAAGAGTTGCGTGACCTTTTCGGCGACCGCCCAATCACGCTGCATGTAGGTGATGCCGAGGAGATTATTCCACAATTGTGCGCTCAGTACGACTACGATATGGTATTTGTCGATGCAAACAAACGTCGCTATCCACAATACTACGAATTGCTTCGAAAGTATCTCAAATCAGGCTCTTACATTCTTGCGGATAATACTCTTTGGACTGATAAGGTGCTCGATTCAGAAGCTCACGACCCGCAGACCGATGGAATAAGAGCGTTCAACGATTTGATAGCAGCCGATTCGAGTGTCGAAAAGGTAATACTTCCTGTTCGCGACGGTTTGACTATTATACGCGTTCGATAAAAGGGCGAATTTTGTGGACAAGTCGGATGTGTCTGACGTGTCGGACGGATTTCGCTATCCCAATTTTCCAAAATGTCAATGTACTCTTGCTGCCGATTTGGCTTTTAACCGCGGGGGC
>CAZYYV010000024.1:0-30369 GCA_964651295.1 uncultured Bacteroides sp. | reverse complement strand
TAACATTTGGAGGTGGGGATTCTTCCTCTTCTTCTACGGGGGCGAGATAAACTACGTCGATGTATTCGAGTACTTCTTGCTTTTTCTTCTCGAAATACGGAACGCGGTACGCCGGTGGGATGTAGAGACACGTATCGGGGTCGGTGTGGATGATGAAGGCGGCGTTTTGGGCGGTAATGGGGATGCAGGGGGCGAGTGCTCCGATGTCGAGTTTGAGCCAGTCGTAACGCGTGATGTCGAGCATCAGGGCGAATTTGACAGTGAAGCTACGGAGACTATCGACTTTCCAGTGTCCGCTTGTGAGCGGTTTGCGACGGAAATGACGAGAGCGTTCCTTTGCCTCTTTTTTGGTGATGCAAACGAACGCTCCTTGTTCGGTCGGCTCTAGTTCCATGAGCCAACGGAGGTATTCAGTCAATATTTCGCGCGAGTCGACGCCATGGTGGTCGTGGATATGTATGCGGACGGTTTCTCCGCGTTGGCGGAGTTGCTCAAGGGTCATGATTACTTCTTTTTCGTGGCGCGTAAGGGCGCGGCCCAACCACCTCGTGAATGCGAGTGAGTAGTTGGGCTGCGTAGCTGTAAGGCGCTTGCGTTGAAGTATGCGACGAGATTTGAGCACTTTGTATAGTTTTGATGCAAAGGTAGGGAGTGCCCAATATGTTTGATTGTAGAATTTTTATGCAGCGGGGAAAATCTCGTTGATAGTCAGTCGTCTCGCGACCCGCTCACGTGGTTTTGGCTACCTATATTAGCATTAAACGTGTGGTCTCCGCCAAGGCTTCGACCACACGCTATTATCTTGAAGACACGCTAGATGCGGGTCTTACGTTTAGGCAGTAGGTTCTTCGTCAGAGACGTTTAAGGATGTAATGAACTGCTTTGGAGGCATGTTCATTTTACGTTTAAACGTTTCGCGGAAAGTCTTGATGTCGCGGAAACCACAAGTTTCGGCAACTTTCTGAACGTTTGTATTACCGTTTCTGAAAAGCGCAACCGCTTTACATATACGGTATTCATTTATGAAGTCGATGAGCGACATTCCAGTCATCTTGCGTATCTTTTTATATAGGCTAGAGTGACTCATAGCAAGTTTTGTAGATAGCATTTCGATGCCAAAATTCTCGTCGGAAAGCGATTCGTCGATAATTCGCCGACATTCGATGAGGAATTTCTGTTCTTCACGAGTATATGAACCATAATTTGCTCCGGAAGCAGTAACTGGGTCTCCGTTTTCTTCAAATAACTTTTCGACTTGACGTCGAAGCACTTTTAAGGGAGTTGGTTTCGAAAGGAACGCGTCAGCACCTTCGTCGAAAGCCCGCAGCATATCGTCTTCAGAAGTCAGCGCAGAGAATACGACAATCTTTATGTTTTTTGTACGCTTGTCGGCCTTTAGCGACTTAATAAGTTGGTGTCCGTCGACTTCTGGCATCATTAGGTCGGTAATTATAGCGTCGTAATCGCCGGTTTGAGCTAGTTGGAGTCCTTGTTCGCCATCGGCAGCACGGCTAACACGGTAATCATCGCCAAACGCGCGCGAAACAATCGAACTAACTTCAGGGTCGTCGTCCACTATAAGTATAGCGTGAGTAGCAGTCGGATTGCTAATAATCTCAACCGGTTCATTGTCGTTTCGTAACGGGGCAATGCTTGCCAGCGGGTGTTTATGATCTTCTTCCGTATCGACAACCATTTCATTTGTTTTCGGAAGAGTAACAGTGAATGTAGAACCTTCGTTAACTTGGCTTTCGAGTTCGATAGACCCGTTGTGAAGTTCGACGAGTTCCTTTACGAACGCCAATCCGATTCCGTCACCCTTACTTTGGCTTTGCCCACGTTCGGTGCGGAAATAAGGCTCGAAAATCGCAGATTGCATTTTGTCGATAATCCCGATTCCCGTGTCGCTAAGGCTGATACTAATCTTATCGTCCAAATCCGTAACAGTAAGAGTAACCTTTCCACCTTTTGGAGTATATTTGTAAGAGTTTGACACAAGATTAGTTACTATCTGCTCAAGCTTGTCGGGGTCGACCGATGCTTCTATCGAATCAGATTCGTGCACGAAAGAGAAATCGAGCGATTTCTGTCGGCAAAGCTGCTCATAGTCGATGGTTAGATCGCTGAAGAACTTAATAAGCTCGGTGCGACGCGGCGATAACTTAAGATGTCCGGTGTCGTTTTTTCGGAAGTCGATTATGTGGTTGATTAGTTTGTTAAGTTTAGCAGAATTACGATATATTCCACATAGGTTTGAAGTAGGTACCGTTTTTCGACCAGAGTCGAGCATTTCTTCAATCTGTGCAGAAATTAGGAACGAAGGAGTGCGAAGTTCGTGCGTAATAGAAGCGTAGAAGTCGAGTTTTGCTTCGTTAAGACGCTTAAGAGAATCTCGTTCGAACTCAACCATCTTAGTTTTTTCTTGATTACGATTGTATTTATGCCAAATGTAGAAAATGGTGCAAATAGCAGCCACGACGAGCATTAGCCAAACAGACACCATTAACGAAGAAGAGTACCACGCCGGTTTTATATTAATCTTGATACTAGCCGGAACGGTCCACGAACCATCGAGGTTTGTATGTCGTACGTATAGAGTGTACTCTCCTTGAGGGACGTTTGTATAAGTAGCGGAACGAGTGCTCGTAACGTCGCGCCAAACATCTTCCAAACCATCAAGTCGGCACTCAAACATCAAGAGGTCGGGATAGTGCATTTCGGGCACTGTGAAGTTGATGGTGAAAAAGTTTTGAGTATGATCAAGTTCAATTGTGTGATTGCCAGTTGAATGGAGAGGTAATTTCGTACGGTTCTCGTCTAGAATGTCGATACCGGTAAAAATTGTTTGAGCCGTCGAAGCAGAAGGCTCTGCAGCGTTTATTGGGTATGAGAGTAGACCATTAGTAGTACCGAAGTACGCGGTAGAACCTATAGTAGCGTTGGCATTAGGTGTATAAGTAGGTGGAACACAAGACTCTTTTTTTCGGATGAAGGTGTTTCTATTCTTTATGTATTTGAACAGTCCATCGTCGGTTCCGATCCACAAATTTCCATGCGGGTCTTCGATGATAGAACATACATGCATATTAGAAAGCCCTTTATGCTCGTCGTAAATCTCAATCTCGCTCTCGTTTTTGAGGTCTACCGAGCTAAAATAGCGATTGCTTTGGTTGATCCACATTCGTCGAGATGAATCGAGGAAAATGAATGGAACATGATTGGTTTTCAGGCGTCTACAATCAGAATGGGCATTTTCGCAGAAAGAATCTACGATTTCAAGCGACTTTCTATTAATTTTCAAAATACCGATTTTGCGAGTAGCTACCCAAATAAATTCGCCATCGACTTCAATAGAAGTAATACCTGCATCTTTAGTTTCTTTTATTGGAGTGAAAGTAGCAGTATCCTTATTAAAAAGGTGAAGCGAAAGACCTCCGGTCCATATATTACCGTCGTTATCTCCAGTAATAACCCACAATTTATTACCCACTTCGTCGGCGCTATTGACGATGTATTTTGTAATATCTTCGGTCCGAGGATTGTATTTAAATAGCCCACCTGAGTAGACAGCCCCCCAAATATAAACCCCATCGTTGTACAGCGAAACAACATTGTTGCCAGGGATGTTGGAGTTTGATACATTGAAGTTTTTCGAAGTTGAGGTTTTCGAGTCGAATACGTCGAAACCACCACCATCGAGACCTAGATAAAGTTTATCGCTACTAGGTTCGATAGCGGTGATGATATCGTAGTTAACAGAACCAGAAGCTTTATTAAATAGGGTGTAAGTGTTAAGTTCTTTCGACACCATGCACAAACCGTGTCGATAAGTGCCACACCAAATATTATTGTTACGGTCGGTGAAAACGTCGTAAACAGCGTCGCATGGAAGAGAAGAATTCGAAGGCTCGAAGCATGTTTTCACACCTTTATCGTCGATATGGTAAAGCCCGTTGCCATCAGTAGCCATTATTATACTACCGTTTTCAATGGCTGTGCACATAAGGCCTCGGATATTGTACTGCTCAGAAGCCGGAGCAAGTCTGCCTTCGGGAGAAAGTATGTTGTAAATAACAGCCTTGCTACCAATGCCAGCCCCGGTATATACACGTCCGTTTACGGTGTCGCATTTAATGTTGATATTGCTATCGAAATTTTGATGGATAGAATTGTGATATAATTCGTCTTCACCGTCGTTTGATAGGATTGTAATACCTTCGTTAGAGATAGCCATAATTCTGCCGCGAGTATATAATGAGAAGTCGGCATATCGACGGGAGTCCGGTTTCGGAAGAGTCCGGAATACTAAATCATTAGTGTCGGTAGATGAATTTTCGTTATCGAGTTTGAGTAGATTACCTTCGTTAGTGATTGCGAAGATTCCGTTGTCGTTACCCATAATACGACTGATACGAGTCTTGATAAGACTCGAGCCATTGTTTTCCTTTAAATATGCTTTATGGAACGAGGAATTATTGAATTGGAAATAATCCAATCCATTATCGGTACCAATCCAAAGTCCGTCGTGAGTAGGGTAGATTGCACGTACCATGCTACTAGAGAGTGAAGGTTGGTCGTCGCGATGTCGGTATGATACAATATCTTTACCGTCATATCGAGCAAGCCCATTCCAAGTTGCAATCCAAATAAACCCGTATTCGTCTTCCGCGATGTCGTTGATAGAATTATCGGGGAGTCCGTTTGAAATGTCGATTTTCTTAAAATATGTCGTTTTTGGAGTTAATACGTTTGCTCCATAAGATGCAAATACGAAAAACAGACAAAAAAGGACGAAAAAATGAATTTTGTTATGTTCCATCACGAAATAATGTCGATTTAGTTTTTTTGGTTATTTAAGGTGGTGGTAATGCAAATTTACAAATAATCTGTGATTAAATCCAAATGAGGATAGCTTTGAAGGGGTAATAATTCGTAAAAAAGAGGGTGAAATTCGGAATTGGGTGTAAATGAAATATGAAATTTATAAAATTTTATCACATTTCCGAAAAACTCCCTTTAATGGGAGAAATTTTTCCAACGAGATTGACCTCCAATTTCTAATTTCGCGTTCAGAAAATTATACGTACACAATCCTAAAACACTTCGTCAAATCTTGAATCTGACATGAAGCTGAACATAACACAATTACTCGCAATCTCGCTCACATTTATTGTGCCCGGACTACTCCGAGCTGCAGAAACTATTCGTCCCGGTCAAATCTGGGAGGATAATACCGGAGTGCATATAAATGCGCATGGAGGCGGTGTTCTTTCAAAAGATGGTACTTATTATTGGTATGGAGAGCATAAAAGCGATCATACCAGTTCTGCTCTTGTCGGAGTTACTTGCTATAGCTCGACAAATTTGACAGAATGGACAAATCGAGGCGTAGCTCTTGAAGTGGTTGATATTGAAGGTCATGACCTCGAGCGAGGTTGTGTGCTCGAACGCCCCAAAGTTGTGTATAATGAAGTTACAAACAAATATGTAATGTGGTTTCATCTAGAACTTAAAGGACGAGGATATTCGGCAGCTCGTTATGGCGTTGCTATCTCAGATTGTCCCGAAGGCCCTTATACATATTTAAGATCAGGACGCGTGTTGCCGGGCATCTATCCCGAAAATATGACTTATGAAGAACGTCAAGCCGCAGCAGCAATCGAACGTCTTAAAAACGACCCTTGGGCAGATGCCTGGAGCGAAGGTTGGCGCAAAGACGTAGTTGCCGGAATGTTTAATACACGCGACCTTGAGTGTGGTCAGATGTCGCGAGATATGACTATATATGTTGATGAAGACGGTAAAGCATATCACATTTTTTCATCAGAAGAAAACCTTACATTAATTATAGCAGAACTTTCAGCCGACTATACTTCCCATACCGGTCGCTATATTCGTGTAGCACCCGGCGATCAAAATGAGGCACCTGCGATATTTAAGAAGGATGGCATCTATTGGATGATAACCAGCGGATGTACCGGATGGGATCCCAATGAAGCACGAATGTACTCTTCAAGCTCGATTTGGGGGCCTTGGACTCGCCATTCAAATCCTTGTATCGGACCTAATGCCGACCTTACATTCGGAGGACAGAGTACATATATATTAAATGTACCCGGTACAGAAAATTTCATCTTTATGGCAGATGTTTGGCGTCCGAAGCATCCCTCCGATGCCAGATATATATGGCTTCCAATCACATATAGTGCAGAAGGAAAGCCAGAGGTGCGCTGGCAGGACGAGTGGAATCCCTCAATCTTGAAATAATAAAACAATCAATATTTCTTAGTTATCTTATGAATTTTACTAAGCTTACAATCGCACGCTTAATGGCAGTGACAGCAATGGCGCTTACCGTGCCTGCTTTCAGTGCTATGGCAGCCCCCGAACCAGCTCCACAGGTGGCGACTTCAGCTGCGTCTATTACCGGCGTAGTTTATGACGACTTGGGAGAGCCGGCTATCGGAGCCTCTGTCAAGTGTAAAGAAAAAGAATCGTTGTCAGTTGTAACCGACATCGATGGTCGCTTCACAATTAAGTCAAACAAGCCCGTTACACTCGAAGTATCGTATGTCGGTTTGGCTACACAGACTGTTAAAGCAGTACCCGGCACCCCTGTTAAAGTATATCTACAGGCCGATAACAACATCCTAGAGGACGTTGTTGTCGTAGGTTTTGCAACACAGAAGAAACTCAACCTTACCGGTTCGGTTGGTACCGCATCGGCAAAAGATATCGAAGGCCGTCCCGTCCAGAATACAGCCGCTGCACTTCAGGGCGTCATCCCCGGTCTTAATATTTCGAACTCGTCATCGGGTGGAGAGCTTAACGCATCCAAGCAAGTTAACATCCGTGGTGTCGGTTCTATTTCGGGAACCTCAAGCGGTTCGCCTCTTATCCTTATCGACGGAATGGAAGGCGACCTCAACGCAATTAACCCCAACGATATCGAAAGCATTTCAGTTCTTAAGGACGCTGCGGCATCGTCGATCTACGGATCGCGTGCACCTTTCGGTGTAATCATCATTACCACCAAGAATGGTTCTTCCGGCAAATCGCAGATTCGCTACTCTAACTCGTTCCGATTCAACGAGCCTTTGACTCCTATGAAGACTATGGACTCATGGCACTACATCAACTACCTTAACGACGTAGCTCGTTATACAAGTGGTGGCCGTGAATTCAGCGAAGACTTCTGTGAGCAGGCATACGCATACTACACCGGAGCAAGCGACAACTTTATTTACGAAAACAAATGGCAGGGTGCAAGCCGACGCTGGGGTACCGGTGAGTGCGGTGGTACTTTTGCTAACGTTAACTGGATTGACGAACTCTATAAGAGCTCGGCTTTTGCCCAGGAACACAACCTCAACCTTACCGGTGGTAACGAGAAGGTTACTTACTATATCAGCGGTAACTACCTCGATCAAGGTGGCTTCCTTAAATATGGTAACGACCAGTATGAACGTTTCTCACTTATGGGCAAGGTTAACGCTCAGCTCAAATCATGGTTGAACGTACAGTATACCGGTCGCTGGATGCGTACCGACTACGACCGTCCGACCATTATGAGTGGTGGTTTCTACGAAAAGGTTATCCGTCGTCTTCCCCCGACAAATCCCAAGTATGACCCCAATGGCTATATTGCAGCCGACTATAACTATATCGAACACCTCGAAAATGGTGGTCGACACAAAGAACAGAACGACATCTTCTCTAACCAGGTGAAGGTTGTTATCACTCCTCTTAAGAACTGGAACATCACCGGAGAATTGAACGCTCGTGTAAACAGCAACTGGACACACGAAGAATCGAAAGTTGTTTATGCACACGATGCCGACGACCTCGAAGGCCTTTCGAGCGAAACCGTGCACGTAGCATTTGACTCGGGCGACCATGATAGCGTTTACGAATATTCATATCGCTACACTTACCTCAACTACAACGTCTACACCGACTATTCTTTCACCCTCGCCGATAGCCATAACTTCAAGGCTCTTCTCGGTTTCCAGGCAGAAGATGGTAAGCAGCGTAACCTCAGCGCGAGCCGTCAGGATATGATTACCGACGAACTTCCCGTTCTCGACCTTACCACCAGCACCGACGTTTATAGCCTTGGTGGCGCATATCAGAACTGGCGTTCAGCAGGTTTCTTCGGCCGTATCAACTATGACTATGATAGTAAGTACCTCCTCGAATTCAACCTCCGCTATGACGGTTCATCACGTTTCCGCGACTACCACCGTTGGATCTGGTCGCCTTCAGTATCAGTAGGTTGGAATATCGACCGTGAAAACTTCTGGCAGGACATCCGTCATATCGTACCCAGCTTGAAGGTTCGTGGTTCGTTCGGTCAGCTCGCAAATGCCAATACATATGGATGGTATCCCACCTATCGTACAATGGGTGTTTCTACCAAGGGCAGCAACTGGCTTGTAAATGGCGAAAAGCAGAATACCGCATCGTTTCCCTCGATGATTTCTACATCACTCACATGGGAAAAGATTCGTAACTACAACGTTGGTCTTGACTTCTCACTCCTAGACTACCGTCTTACCGGTTCGTTCGACTACTTCTGGCGTAACAACGACAATATGATGGGTCCGGCTCGTACATGGCCCGCAGTTCTCGGTTACTCAGCACCTTCAGAAAATATTCTTTCGCTCAGTACCTCAGGATGGGAACTTCAGCTCGGCTGGCAGGACAATATCCAGGATTTCCGCTACTCAGCTAAAATCAACCTCTCAGACGACCGCACAAAGATTAAGAACTATCCTAACGAAGAACGTCTCTTCGGTACAAGCGACCTTAACAGCATCAACTATATCCCCGGTGAATATATCGGTAACATCTATGGCTTGACTTCGGCCGGTATCGCCAAGACTCAGGAAGAAATGGATGCACACCTTGCTAAAGTAAACCAAGATAAAATCGGTAGCAACTGGCAGGCAGGTGATATGATGTATGTGGATATCAACGGAGACGGTGAAATCTCGAAGGGTACCGGTCTCGATGACCTCGGCGACCTCAAGAAACTAGGTAATAATCAGCCTCGCTATCGCCTCGGCTTGAACCTCTACGCTGCTTGGAAAGGTATCGACGTAACTGCATTCTTCCAGGGTGTTCTCAAACGCGACTACTACTTCTCGCCCTATGGCGGTCAGGGTACAGGCGGTAAGGGAGCTGTGTTCTGGGGCGCAACAACCGGCGGCCGTTGGGAATCAATCTTCCTTGAAGACCACCTCGACTACTGGCGTGACGAAAATAGCGAACTTGGTGCTAATCCCGACGCATACTATGCTCGACCTCTCTACTACACCAACAAGAACCGCGAATTCCAGGATCGTTATCTCCAGGATGCTTCATACGTACGTTTGAAGAACCTTCAGATCGGTTACACCTTCCCCAAATCGTTCACAAAGAAATGGGGTTGCGAAAACTTCCGCATCTACTTCTCGGGTGAAAACCTTTGCACATGGACATCTCTATCAAAGGTACTCGATCCCGAATCGCTCGAAGTTTCGTCGATGAAGTCAGGTTCGTCTTATCCTATTGCTAAGACATACTCATTCGGCCTTACTCTTGATTTCTAATCTCATAGCATAACGAAAGCAATGAAAACCAAATATAGCAATATTGCAAAACTCATCGGCGGTGTCGCAGTGGCTCTTTCGCTCGGTGCCTGCAACGATTACCTCGACATTACTCCCCCGTCGCAGGTGTCGCCGGAGTCATACTTCAACAAGGTAGACCAACTTGCTGCCTATACTATTAATATGTATGGAACCGGTTACGGAGGTCTTATCTCAACTTTCGATAACGGAGGTTCGGGCTATCAGTTCTTTTTGAATAACGACCAGGGTACAGATAACGAAAACGGTACGAACAACAAGTTCTTCGATGGCACATCGAAGGTACTCGTAGGTAATACCGGCGGTAGCTGGGGCTTCGGTACTATCAATAGCCTCAACTACTTCTTCGAACAGGTCCTCCCCCGTCGCGAAGAAGGTTCGATTAGTGGTGCAACAGAGTTGGTAAACCACTATATCGGTGAAGCTTACTTCCTCCGTGCGCTTACTTACTTTGGTAAGCTCAAATCGCTCGGCGACTTCCCCATCGTAACTTCGACTCAGGTAATGGATAAGGATTCGCTTATCGTATCGTCGCAGCGTGCACCTCGTAACGAAGTTGCTCGTTTCATCCTAAATGACCTCGACCTCGCTATCGAAAACCTTTCAGATGGAAGCCTCACCGGTGGTCGCAATCGCATCACTCGCGACGTTGCTTACCTTCTCAAGGCTCGAGTAGCTCTCTATGAAGCCACTTTCGAAAAATACTTTGCAGGCACCCCCTTCGTTCCCGATCGTAATGCGGGTTGGCCCGGAGCAAGCAAGGACTATAACGCCGACTTCGTTTACGATAACGCATCAGAAGTAGCGTTCTTCCTCGACCAAGCTCTCGAAGCTTCGAAAGCAGTAGCCGACAAGCACACACTTGCAACCAATAACAAAAAACTCAAAGGCGAAACCGCAACCAGCTTCCCTAACAACCAGTATTATGATATGTTCTGTACTCAGGACCCATCGAATATTGACGAAGCACTTATGTTCCGCTCATACGACCTCACCATCGGTGGTGGCCACTGCTTGAACCAGTACCTCCCCGGCGGCGGTTTCACTCAGGAATTCCAGGGTGCATTCCTTATGGCTAACGGTCTTCCTATCTATGCCGATGGCTCGGGCTATGCAGGCGATGACTATGTACAGGATACCAAAAAAGGTCGCGACTATCGTTGGCAGCTCTTCACCAAAGCTCCCGGTGAATGGGTTTACTCTGATAACTCAGACAACCGCGTAGGTTGCTCATCAAAAGTTAAAACTGCAAAAGATGCCGAGTTTATCGCATGTAACGTAGTATCAAGTAGCGCAAATGCTTACTATACATCTGCAACCGGCTATCATAAAGCAAAAGGTTGGGCTACACTTGTAGATTACAGCCGTGGCGGCCACGACCTCTCTGCAGCTATCCTCTTCCGTGCAGCCGAAGCATACCTCATCTACCTTGAAGCTGCATGGGAAAAGTATGGCGACGGTCTTAACTCTGACGCATGGGCTTACTGGGGCGCTCTCCGCGAACGTGCCGGACTTCCCTACGATGCAAACGTAACAATCAATGCAACCGATCTCGACAAAGAAGAATACTACTCACACGACCTTGCACTCTATTCAGCAGGCAAGCGTATTGAGTCGAAAGTACTCTACAATATCCGTCGCGAACGTCGCTGCGAACTTATGAGTGAAGGCTTCCGTTGGGACGACCTTATACGTTGGCGTGCCCTCGACCAGCTTAAAGAAAACCGTTTCTTCAAGCATGGTGCCAAGATTTTCGGTCCGATGCTCGAGTATATGCCTAAGAAAGGTAGCGACTTCAAGTACCTTAAGTTCGACCAGTCTAACCCCGCAAACAACAACGTATCATCGCCCACAGACGTAGAAGGTGGCTTCAACGGCGATCCCAGCTACTTGTCGCTCCTCCGCGTATCTAGCACTACCGATTGGTACGAAAGCGGCTACTCATGGCGTATGGCTCACTATCTTGATCCCATCGGCGAAGACCACTTCGTACAGACAGCCGCCAGCGGTGATCTCAGCACCTCCCCCATTTACCAAAATCCTTACTGGGACGTTATCCACGACACTCCTGCACAGAAATAATAGCAAGTCCCTATTCAAATCAAGTATAAGAGTAACATAGAACGATACGGCGCCCGTAAGGGCGTGCTCGCGCGGGCGCCGTTTTTAATATCTAAAAACAACAAACTAATAACCATAATTACCAACTTAAAACCTTTCGATTATGAAAAAGTTTTTACTCCTTGCAGCAGCAGCTCTCGTAGCAGGCTCGACTTTCGCACAAGTCGACAATAACAAGGTCGTTAATGGTAGCTTCGAAGCAGAAGGTGCCGAATCAGCAGTACCCGACGGCTACACCTGGGACCCCTGGAACACCTACGATTATGTAACAAACCTTCCCGGTTGGGAAACAACTACCGGCGGTCCTTGGAACGGTGGTATCCAGCTTATCGAAGAAGAGGGCGACGACTATTCTCGTCCGTCTACCGACATGCACTACCTCCTCTACCGTGCTTATAATGACAACGGTTGGACTAGCATCTGTGCTATCCAGGTAGTAGAAAACCTCAAACCCGGCTTGACCTACAACTTCCAGTACAAGGTATGCGCTCGTTTCCCAGCAGCAGAAGATACAGCAAATAACTATGCACCCGATCCCGACTTCGGCTTCCAGCTTGCAGAAGCAGACAAGAACGCCGAAGGTTCAAACATCGCAGGTAAGGAAATTATGAAAGAAAACCTTGCAAGCGAAAAGTACGAAGGAACATGGGAAAATGGTAGCACAGATTTCTATGAAACCAATGTTTATGAATTCGTAGCACCCGTCGACGGTAAGGTTTACCTCAACATCTATCTCACCAACTACTATGGTGAAAAGAACAAAAAAGACGGCCTTTGGATGTGCGTAGACGACGTTCGCATTTGGTCGGATGACGACGAAGAAGGTGCAGGTGTTGACGCTGTTGTAGTTGACGCAAACGCTCCCGTAGAATACTTCAACCTCCAGGGTATCCGTGTAGCTAACCCCGAAAACGGTGTATTCATCCGTCGTCAGGGCACTACAACTTCAAAAGTACGCCTCTAATACATAGTCGGCTTAAGAGAATCATTTCTTAGGCGCTATTGACATTAAACCGTCATTCCGCGGAAAAGATTCACATCCTTGCGGGATGGCGGTTTTTGCATACTTTTTTTAAGGAGATTATTTCAAATATACTATTACCAATGAGAAAATTAGCATTAAGTCTTGCATTGTTGTGTGGCTTTGCAGCATCGGCAGCATCAGTAACCGCTCCCGAGGCCGGCGTGCAGTACAACATTCAGAACGCGACCGGTCTTTATATGACCTCGGAGAATAATTCGTTGTATCTCCACTCGCTCGACACAACTGACGACAACCAGCGCTTTGAGTTCGTCTCAGTTGCAGATGCCGAAGGTGTCTATAATATTAAAATGGCAAACGGCCTCTATGTAGGTAGCGATGGTAAATGGTCGGTAGCATACAAGAGCGACGCAGCAGATACCTATGCACAGTATAAAATCGTTGCATCAGAAGCCGATCCCGAGTATATTCGTCTCGTTTGCGTAGCTACCGATAAAGGTCTTGGTTGCGACAACGAAACCGATGGCTCTAACACTTATACTGACAAAGGCGACAATAAAGCGACTTTCCGTTGGACTATCGCCAAAGCAGCCGACCCCACTTCAGTGGTAACACCTGCGGCAGACAAGTACTATCGTATTCGCCACCATAGCGGTCTTTATCTCACCGATGCTCGTTTCAACTCGACTATCGAAGAAAAGGTTGAAAACAATACTCAGATTTATCAGTTTGTACCCGTTGAAGGAAAAGAAGGAGCATACAACATCAAACGTGTAAATTCAGGTATGTTCGCCGGATCAAACGGCAAATGGAATTCAGTGCCCATTTCACGTAATGTCCCCCTTTCGCAGCACTCGATTGTAGTATCGGCTGTCGACGAACACTATGTAACCCTCCGCAACCTCGGAATGTCTGACGGTAAAAATGCTATGGGTGTCGACGACGAAAAAGCCGGAGCTACTGTATACACCGATAAGTCGGATGAGGAAAAGTATATCTGGTTTATCGAACCTGCACAGAAGTACGATGAAGCTATCCCTGAAGATGCTATCAATTTTATTGTAAACGGCGATTTCGAAGACGCTGCTTACGTTCAGGCTCTCGATTCAGCATCAAATCAGATGCGTCTTTCAGAACTTCCCGGCTGGACAATCCAGGAAAGTAATACTTGGAACGGAGCTCAAAGTATTTCGGAAGAAGAAGGTAACCACTACCTCAACCTCGCGGGTTATCAGGCCGACGGTTGGGCAGACGTAGCTGTTAGCCAGGATGTACAGCTTATCCCCGGCGAAGAATATGCTCTCGTATTCGACTATATGCACAATTCGGCAGCCGGTAATAGTTGGGGTGCTCGTTTGGCCGACGGCAAGGGCATACTTGTTCAGCACTCTGCTACTGCTCGTGATACCTCTTGGCAAAATATGGTAATTCGCTTCGTGCCTAACACAGAAAAAGTAAACGTACGTTTCTATCTTTCAAGCACCAAGCCCTCATCTTGGATGAATCAAGAACTTTACGTTGACAATGTCAAGCTCGTCAAGGTTTCTCCCGACGACTTCTATGCCGACCACAAACTCGATGCTAACGACCCTCGTGCAAATGCTTACGATGGCTATCGCCTTGTATTCGCTCAGGAATTTAGCGAAGCCGACTTCACCACTCCCAGCCACGAAATCTGGAACTTTGAAGAAGGCTTTAAGCGTAATCACGAAGACCAGTACTACAATGACGACAAAAACTGCTACATCGTTGATGGTGTACTCGTTATCGAAGGTCGCAACGTAGAAGCTGAAAAAATCAAGAACCCCCAATACGACAAATTCGCCGCTTCAGGTTGGCCCGCAAGTATCGGTAAGTACCTCACATGGACATCAGGCTCAATGCAGACTCGAGGTTCATGGGATTCAGGCTACACTTGGCACTATGGTATCTACGAAGTACGTGCAAAAGTGCCTCAGTATGTTGGCTCATGGCCTGCTATCTGGTCGACCGGCAAGCAGTACGAATGGCCCTATGGTGGTGAAATCGACATCATGGAGTACTATGGCAAATGTATCCACGCAAACGTATGCTGGGGTAATGGCAATCGTTGGAGTGGAGCTTGGAATAGCGCAACAGTATCTGATGCCGTACTCGGCGAAGGTTGGGGCGACGAATTCCACACTTGGCGTATGGTATGGGATTATGACCATATGGAACTCTGGTGCGACGATATTCTCGTAAACAATATCAACCTCGATACCACTTATAACGCGATACCCAACGCAGACTACGACCACGGTAACGGTTGTAACCCATTCCGTGATGTACGTCATATGCTTTGGCTCAACCTCGCGCTTGGCGGTGATAACGGTGGTTCGCTCGCTAACACTCCCCGTCCTCTCTACTACCTCGTTGACTACGCTCGCGTATACCAGAAAGTAGGTACCGACGGTAAAGCAACTTATGCAGTCGATGACGAAATCTCAGAACCTCACTTTCGCTACAAAGACGGCGAAACAGCCGGTGTTAACTCGGTAGTCGTTGCCGATGACGCAGAAGTAAGTGGTGTTTTTAACCTCCAGGGTATTCGAGTAGCAGATAACGAAGAAGCACTTCGTGGCTCGAATCAGGTGTATATCGTCGTTCGTGGCGGTGTTGCCGAGAAGGTTGCACTTTAATAAGCAATCACCCTGTTGATATAGTCTAATATTCTTCTTCCTCGGACATAGTCGCCGAGGAAGAAGATTTTTACAAAAATAAATTTCGAAATTAGTAGCCGCAATGGAAAAAACATAGAAAACGCATTTCGATTTTCATATATTCCGTTTTTTTAGTAATTTTATCACCTCAAATATAACCAAATAAATATCCGACCTCAACCATGACCAAAACGTTGATGATACTCGCCGCAGCCGCAACGGCATCACTAAGCCTTCAAGCCGCCCCAAAAGCAGATGAGGCTACCCGTGTGCGAGAGACAATACACAAAGTAAACACACACTGGCAGCAAAATCATAAACCTGAAGGTACTCCGTTCTGGCACAATGCCGCGTACCATACCGGTAATATGGAAGCATATTTCCTTACCGGAAACGATGACTATCTAGAGTATTCTCTTAAGTGGGCAGAGTATAATCAGTGGAAAGGTGCCAAGAGCGACAATAAAGCAGAATGGAAGTACGACTACGGCGAAACTGACCGTCATGTTCTCTTTGGCGATTGGCAAATTTGCTTCCAGACTTATGCAGACCTCTATAATATTCTACCCGACGACCGTCGAATCAAACGCGCTCGTGAAGTGATGGAATATGAAATGTCGACTCCTCAAAACGATTATTGGTGGTGGGCCGACGGCCTCTATATGGTGATGCCTGTGATGACTAAGCTCTACAAAATCACCGACAATGCCAAGTATCTCGACAAACTATATGAGTATATAACCGTCAGCGATAGTATTATGTATGATGCCGAAACCGGACTTTACTTCCGCGATGGCAAATATGTATACCCCAAGCATAAAACAACTTCGGGCAAGAAAGACTTCTGGGCTCGAGGCGACGGTTGGGTGCTCGCAGGTCTCGCCAAGGTGCTTAAAGACCTTCCTAAAGACTACAAACATCGTGCTTTCTTTGAAGAAAAATATCGTCGACTTGCCGATGGTGTAATTGCTCTTCAGCAGCCCGAAGGCCACTGGACTCGCTCGATGGCAGACCCCGAAATGGCACCAGGCTATGAAACTAGCGGTACGGCATTCTTTACCTATGGTCTCCTCTGGGGTATTAACAACGGCTATTTTAAAGATGCTAAATATACCGAAGCCGCTCTTAAAGGTTGGAATTACCTCAATAAAGTAGCGCTACAGAAAGATGGTTCGGTAGGTTTTGTGCAGCCTATTGGAGAAAAAGCGATACCGGGTCAGGTTGTCGACCGCAAATCTACTTCAGATTTTGGTGTAGGAGCGTTTCTCCTTGCAGCTTGCGAGTATGTACGCTACCTTGAAAAAGACCAAGTTGCCGACCGTGCTTATTGGGCAGATCTAGCCTATCAGATGGCGTATCCCGTGCTCAGCAATATGGCAGAAGGCAAACTCCAAGCTAATATGCAGGTTGAAGTAAGCCCCAACTGGGACGGCCGCGATAAGAAAGTAACATATATGGAAGCATTCGGCCGCTTGATGGCCGGTATTGCACCTTGGATTTCACTCCCCGATGATGGTACAGCCGAAGGTGCTCGCCGAGCTGAACTTCGCGAATTGGCTCTCAAGAGCTATGCGAATGCGGTAGACCCCAATAGCCCCGACTACCTCGGTTGGCGTGGGCATGGTCAGGCTCTCGTTGATGCCGCTTATATCGCCGAAAGCTTTATCCGAGGCTACGAATCGCTATGGAAACCACTCGACGATACCACCAAACAGCGTTATATCGAAGAGTTTACTCAACTCCGTCGCGTTGACCCTCCCTACACCAATTGGTTGCTTTTCTCGTCGACTATCGAAAGTCTTCTTGCTAAAATCGGAGCTGATTGCGACGAATATCGTATCAACTCGGCTATCCGCAAGGTAGAGGAGTGG
The DNA here is from genome assembly GCA_964651295.1 of uncultured Bacteroides sp. Lineage (GTDB taxonomy): Bacteria > Bacteroidota > Bacteroidia > Bacteroidales > Muribaculaceae > CAG-873. The sequence goes on along the minus strand of CAZYYV010000024.1, from coordinate 13,082 downwards.
TATGCCGGTGATGGATGGTATGCCGACGGCCCAATCTTTGCGTTCGACTACTATAGTAGCTACGTGTTCCACCCCATGTATCTCGAAACCCTTCAGACGATGCGTGAATCAGGTCGTTACACACGTATTCACTACACAAAGTACTATCAGCGAGCACTCAAGCGCGCTCAGAAATTCAGTATCGTTCTCGAACGCTTTATTTCTCCTGAAGGTACCTTCCCCGTATTTGGTCGTTCAATCCCTTACCGCATGGCTACTATGCAGCCTCTTGCGCTTATGGCATGGTATGAAAAGCTCCCCTCCGGACTTACTTACGGTCAAGTTCGCGGAGCGCTTACAGCGGTGATGCACAAAATGTTCGATGGCAAAGAAAACTTCAACGAAGGTGGCTACCTAACTATCGGGTTTGCCGGCCGTCAGCCCAATATAGCCGACTGGTATACTAATAATGGCAGCCTTTATATGACCTCGTTGTCATTCTTGCCACTTGGTCTTCCGGCATCCCACCCCTTCTGGACCGATGCTGCACTCGATTGGACTCAGCGTAAGGCTTGGGGCTCGAAACCCTTCCCGAAAGACCACCACTGGAAAGACACTATTCAAACCTGGGATCTATTCTAATGAAAGCAAAATCAACACTTTTAGCACTGGCGCTGAGTATTCTCGGCGCCTCTGCTGCAGACAATAGTGCTGTTCTCAACGTCGGAAAGCCCGGCGCCGAAGTTCAGCCCACAATGTACGGTGTATTCTTCGAAGACATCAACTATGGTGCCGATGGAGGTTTGTATGCCGAAATGGTGAAAAATCGCTCGTTCGAATTTCCTCAAAACCTTCTTGGCTGGCGCGCATACGGCAATGTTGACGTGCTCAATGATGGTCCCTTCGAACGTAATCCGCACTATGCTCGTCTTCACCCTGCCGGACACCGTGAAAAGCATACCGGTCTAGAAAACGAAGGCTACTTCGGTGTTACATTCCAAAAAGATTCGGTATATCGTTTCTCAGCGTGGTTGCGAGCTCCACATGGTGGCAATCCCAAAATCCGAGTAGAACTTTGCGACCCTTCGTCGATGGGTGAATCGCAGGTTTATGGCAATGCAACTATTGAAGTAAAAGAAAATGGTTGGCATAAATATACCGCTGAAATCAAGCCTTGGGCGAGTGCTGAGAAAGGTGTACTTCGTGTATATCTCGCAAAACCCGATAATCAGGCAGTAGACATCGAACATGTGTCGCTCTTCCCCAAAAATACTTGGAAAGGTCGTGAAAACGGGCTTAGAGCCGACCTCGTTCAGGCTCTCTACGACCTTAAACCCGGCGTATTTCGCTTCCCCGGCGGTTGTATTGTAGAAGGTACCGAGTTGCCTGACCGCTATCAGTGGAAAAATACCGTCGGACCGGTTGAAAATCGTCCGACTAACCTCAACCGATGGCTTTACACCTTCCCTCATCGTCTTTTCCCCGACTACTATCAGTCATGTGGCCTAGGTTTTTATGAGTACTTCCTTCTTTCGGAAGATATTGGTGCCGAACCACTGCCAGTACTCAATGTAGGCCTCGTTTGCCAATATCAGAATAGCGATCTGCACGCTCACGCTGCAGTAGAAGACCTCCGTCAGTATATCGACGATGCTCTCGACCTTATCGAATTTGCAAATGGTGGTGTTGATACCAAGTGGGGCGCTCTTCGTGCCGAAATGGGTCATCCCGAGCCATTCAATCTCAAAGTAATGGCTATCGGTAACGAACAGTGGGGCCCCGAGTATGTCGAACGTCTTGAGCCGTTTATCAAAGAACTACACGCCAAGCACCCCGAAATCAAGATTATCGGTTCGTCGGGTCCAGACTCAGAAGGCGATAAATTCGATTACCTTTGGCCCGAAATGCGACGCTTGAATGCCGACCTTGTAGACGAACATTTCTATCGTCCCGAAAGTTGGTTCTTAGCTCAGGGTATGCGCTACGACAGCTATCCTCGTAAAGGCACCAAAGTGTTCGCCGGAGAATATGCATGTCATGGACGTGGTAAAAAATGGAATCACTTTAATGCCGCTCTTCTAGAAGCTGCATTTATGACCGGACTCGAACGTAATGCCGACGTGGTTCACATGGCAACATACGCGCCCCTCTTTGCTCACGTTGAAGGTTGGCAGTGGCGTCCCGATATGATTTGGTTCGACAATTCTCGCTCGATGCGCAGTAGTAGTTACTACGTTCAGCAGCTTTATGCACACAATCGTGGTGAACGTGTTCTTCCCTTGACAGTCAAAGATAGCAAGCTTCCTTACGCAGGTCTTGAAGGTCAAAACGGTCTCTTTGCAAGTTCTGTCATTGAAGGTGGTGATGTTCTCATCAAGATAGCCAACACCTCAGATAGCGAGCAGTCATTCAATGTCGAAATCAAAGGAGTGAAGGCTAAGAATCCGCTCACAAAGTTGACAATTACTCGTCTTAGTTCTCTCGACCCCGAAGCGGAAAATACGCTTGACAATCCCACGTTAATCACTCCTCAAACAACAGTAGAAGACGTAAATGTAACCAACACTTGGTCGGCAGTCGTGCCTGCGAAGTCGTTTACCGTATATCGTTTCTCGAGATAAATCAAGTTAATATATCAAACAAATCATATCATGACAATATTCAAGAAATTGTTCTTGGTTGGCGCACTTCTTGCAAGCGCATTCAGTGCTCCGGCAGCGAAAACTGCTCCCGCCGCCGCTCCGCTTGTTCAGGGCGAGCAATGGCTCGATACCGATGGAAATCCAGTCAATGCCCATGGTGCAGGTATGCTCTACCACAATGGAAAGTATTACCTCTATGGCGAATATAAAGTAGGTAAAACTATACTTCCCGAGTGGGCTACTTGGGAGTGTTATCGCACAGATGTAACAGGCGTTAGTTGCTATTCGTCGTCCGACCTCCGTAATTGGAAGTTTGAAGGCGTGGTACTCAAAGCCGAAGAAGACACAAATAGCGATCTTCATCCATCGAAGGTGCTCGAACGTCCTAAAGTGGTTTATAATGGAAAGACGGGTAAATTCGTTATGTGGGCACATGTCGAAAGTGCCGACTATTCAAAAGCGGCTGCCGGTGTAGCAGTTGCCGATTCTCCCGTTGGTCCATTCAAATATCTTGGAAGCTTCCGTCCTAATAATGCGATGAGCCGCGACCAAACCGTCTTTGTCGACGATGACGGTCGAGCTTATCAGTTTGCTTCGTCGGAAAGCAATCAGACTATGTATATCAACGAGTTGACCGACGACTATCTTCGTCCTACCGGTCGTTATACTCGCAATTTTATCGGAGCGAGTCGCGAAGCTCCCGCCGTGTTCAAGCGCGATGGAAAGTACTATGTACTCACTTCCGGTTGCTCCGGTTGGGATCCTAATAGTGCTCAAATCGCTGTTGCCGATTCGATTATGGGTCCTTGGACTGTTCTTGGCGACCCTTGCCGTGGACCAGAGGCATCAAAGACTTTCTACGCACAAAGCACATACGTGCAGCCTGTTCAAGGTAAGAAAGATTGCTATTTAGCTCTCTTCGATCGTTGGAACAAGACCGACCTCCAAAACTCTCGTTATGTATGGCTTCCCATTGTTTGGGAAGGTAATACACCCACAATACCTTGGCGTGAAACCGTAAACTTCGACGGTTTTGAAGAAAAAGGCCGTTTCGAAGCAGGTCAGGGAGCTTTCTTGCTCAATGGCGAGCCTTACGTAGTTAAAGCTGCCGAACTTCACTATCCCCGTATCCCCAAAGAATATTGGGACCATCGCATTAAGACTGTTAAGGCTCTCGGTATGAACACCGTGTGTCTCTATGTATTCTGGAACGCTCACGAACCACGTCCCGACCAGTTCGACTTTACCGGTCAGAACGATCTCCGCTCGTTTATTCAGCTCTGCGATGCTAATGATATGAAAGTTATTCTTCGCCCCGGCCCTTATGTATGTGCAGAGTGGGAAATGGGTGGTCTGCCTTGGTGGTTGCTCAAGAAGAAAGATATTCGTCTCCGCGAATCCGATCCTTACTTTATTGAGCGCGTAGATAATTTCCAGAAAGCAGTAGCAGAACAGGTCGGAGACCTCACTATTGCTAATGGAGGCCCAATCATTATGGTTCAGGTTGAAAACGAATACGGCTCGTATGGCATAGATAAACCCTACGTTGCTACTATTCGCGATATGCTTCGCAAGAATTTCGGCACTGATGTGGCTCTATTCCAGTGCGACTGGTCGTCGAACTTCCTCAACAATGGTCTTAACGACCTCGTTTGGACAATTAACTTCGGTACCGGTGCAAATATCGATCAGCAGTTCTCGGCTCTCCGTGCCGCACGTCCCGATAGCCCTCTTATGTGCTCTGAATTTTGGAGTGGTTGGTTCGACAAATGGGGCGCTAACCACGAAACACGCCCCGCTGCCGATATGATTGCCGGCATCGACGAAATGCTTTCTAAGAATATTTCGTTCAGCCTTTATATGACTCATGGAGGAACAAGCTTCGGTCATTGGGCTGGTGCCAACTCTCCCGGTTTTGCACCCGACGTTACCTCATACGACTATGATGCTCCTGTAAATGAGCAGGGTGGTGTTACTCCCAAGTACCACGCTCTCCGCGAAGCTATGGCGAAGTACACTCCCGGCAAGCAGTCGGCAATTCCCAAGGCTATACCCACCATCTCGATCCCTCGCTTTGCATTTACCGAAGTAGCTCCTCTTTTTAGCAACCTTCCCGAGCCTAAAACCGATGTAAATATCCGCACGATGGAAGAATATGACCAAGGTTTCGGTTCGATTATGTACAGCACAACACTTCCTGCACTACCCGAAGGCGGTCTGCTCACCGTTGAAGAAGCTCACGACTATGCTCAAATCTTTGTTGACGGTAAATTCGTTGGCAAACTCGATCGTCGTATGGGCGAAAAGGAAATAGATCTTCCCGCTTGTGCTGCAGGAGCAAAGCTCGATATCCTCATTGAAGCAATGGGTCGTATCAACTTTGGTCGCGCAATCAAAGACTTCAAGGGTATTACCAAGTCGGTTACTGTAACTATCGACAATGGTGGTCATAACTTCGTATGTGAGCTCAAAAACTGGAATGTTTATAATATTCCTGACGAGTATGAGTATTATACTTCGCTCAAGTACGAACCTATTGACAACGTAGGTAGCGAACTCCCCCGAGGCGTTTATCGTGCTACATTTAAGCTCAAAAAGCCCGGCGATACATTCCTCAACTTCGAATCGTTTGGCAAGGGGCTTGTATATGTCAACGGTCATCCTCTCGGTCGCATTTGGGGCATCGGTCCTCAACAGACCCTCTATATGCCCGCCCCTTGGCTTAAGAAAGGCGAAAACGAAGTCCTTGTATTCGACATCGTAGGTCCTCAAGACGCTGTTTCTGAAGGCCTTCGCACTCCTATCTACGACAGTCTTCCTTTCAAGAATAAGAAAGTCAATGGAGAAGCACCAAATCTTGATGAACTCAAGCCCGTAGTTAGCGCTGCGTTCGAAGCCGGTAATGGTTGGAAGCAAGTTAACTTCGACAAAGCTGCAAAAGGCCGTTATCTAATCATCGAAATGCTCGATGGTCATAATGGTGGCGATAATGCCGCTATCGCTGAGATGTATGTTCTCGACTCGAAAGGCGAACGTATGCCTCGTGAAGGATGGACAGTTTACTATGCTTCGAGCGAAGATGCCGATGGTGTAAACCGCACCGGCGATAAGATTTTCGACCTTCAGGAATCTACATATTGGGCTTCGGCTAAGAATGCCAAATTCCCCCACGTGGTAGTTATCGACCTTGGTCGTTCGATCAACTTGACAGCCATCCAGTATCTTCCCCGTATGGAGCAGAATGCCCCTGGTTCGATTAAGAACTTCAAGGTATATCTGAAATAATACACCGCTATTAACGCCAACCGATGCTTCGAGCGTCGGTTGGCATCCTATAACTCTTAACCAATTTCAATTCAGCAATGTCAGATAATATGTTTTCACTTGAGGGAAAAGTAGCCCTCGTTACCGGTGGCGTTTACGGCATCGGTTTTGCTATAGCACGCGCATTCCATGCTGCCGGAGCGCGTATCATCTTCAATGCTAATACCCAAGAAGCCGTTGATATGGGCTTCGCGAACTATAAAGAAGCAGGTATTGATGCAAAGGGTTACCTTTGCGATGTTACTGACGAACCCGGTGTTCAGGCTATGATTGCCGACATCGAAAAGAACTATGGCGGTGTAGATATTCTCGTTAACAACGCCGGTATTATCAAGCGCATCCCAATGCATGAAATGGAAGCTAAGGACTTCCGCCAAGTTGTCGATATAGACCTTATTGCTCCCTTTATCTGTGCTAAAGCCGTTATTCCAGGTATGATTAAGAAAGGTCATGGCAAGATTATAAATATCTGCTCTATGATGAGTGAACTCGGCCGTGAAACCGTTTCCGCTTACGCTGCCGCTAAGGGCGGTCTTAAGATGCTTACTCGCAATATTTGCTCGGAGTATGGTGAGCACAACATCCAGTGTAATGGTATCGGCCCGGGTTATATCGCTACTCCTCAGACCGCACCTCTCCGTGAGCGTCAAGCCGATGGCAGCCGTCATCCATTCGACCAATTTATCATAGCCAAAACTCCCGCAGGCCGTTGGGGTACTCCTGAAGACCTTATGGGTCCGGCAGTTTTCCTCGCATCTGATGCCTCAAACTTCGTAAACGGCCACGTCCTCTACGTAGATGGTGGCATACTCGCATATATTGGCAAGCAGCCCTGATGCAAAGTGCCGACGCTGCGATTTTTTCGCAGCGTCGGCACTTTGCAGTTTATAAGTTTAAAAGTTTAGAGTTTAAATAATAGTTTGATGTTCAATTTTCTTCGTCAATGAAGTGTGATATGCATTTATCATACGACCAATTTCTTCGATATAAGGTCGAAGAATCTCAGTAGTATGGGCTGGAACTAAATCAAGATCTTCAGCAAGGATTAATTGACAAAGTACTTCAGACAAAGACCCATAAGCGATTTCGATGAAGTGTATTTTCTCTTTAATAGATATTCTTCCAGACCCTTATGCGATATTCGACGAAATAGAGATTGCGGCTCTTCGGATTTGGCTCGTAAGACCAAATTTTTCGTTTTCAGGAAATGTTGCCGACAATTCGTAGATTTCCTTGACTAAAATACGAGATTTCTGCCAAACTGTAAGTGTCTCAAAGCTAAATGCCATAGTCTTTTTGCGCAAATATACGGGATTTAAGTTGTTTGGGCAATATGCAGTGCAAAAATTTAAACTCATAACCTTATAATCTGTTAAACCAACCTAATTACTTACTACTCTCAGACTCATAACCTCTAAAAGATGGAACAAATTTTTTCCTATATAATCGGGCTCGGTGCTGCCGTGATGATGCCGGTGATATTCACAATTTTGGGAGTCTGTATCGGTATTAAATTCGGCGATGCGCTGAAGTCGGGCTTGAAAGTTGGTGTCGGTTTTATCGGCTTGTCGATAGTGACAGCACTACTGACATCCGCTCTCGGACCGGCTTTAAATACCGTTGTCGATATCTACGACTTGCAGCTCCACGTGTTCGATATGGGATGGCCCGCCGCGGCATCGGTGGCGTACAATACCGCCGTAGGTGCATTTATTATCCCGGTTTGTCTTGGAGTGAACATACTTATGCTCCTGACAAAGACCACTCGCACCGTCAATATCGACCTCTGGAATTATTGGCACTTTGCATTTATCGGAGCTGTAGTTTACTTCGCATCCGACTCTCTTGCATGGGGCTTTTTTGCAGCAATCATCTGCTATATCTTCACCCTGATAATTGCCGATGTAACTGCAAAAAAATTCCAGTCGTATTATAAAGATATGGACGGTATATCGATTCCTCAACCTTTCTGTGCCGGTTTCGTACCCTTTGCGTGGGCTATCAACAAGAGCCTTGATAAGATTCCCGGTATCGACCGCCTTGAAATCGATGCCGAAGGTATGAAGAAGAAATTTGGCTTGCTTGGCGAGCCTCTCTTCCTTGGTGTAATTGTTGGCGTTGCTATTGGTTGCCTTACTTGTAGCACTTGGGGTGAAATCGTCGATAAGATTCCCTATATTCTTGGTCTTGGTATTAAGATGGGGGCTGTAATGGAACTCATCCCCCGTGTTACCGTCTTATTTATCGAAGGACTTAAACCTATCAGCGACGCTACTCGCAATCTTATAGCTCGTCGATTCAAAGGAGCCGAAGGACTTAATATCGGAATGAGCCCCGCGCTCGTTATCGGTCATCCAACAACCCTTGTGGTATCGCTCCTCCTTATCCCTGTTACTCTCTTCTTGGCAGTCGTATTGCCGGGCAATCAGTTCTTGCCCTTGGCGTCGCTCGCAGGTATGTTCTACGTATTCCCCTTGGTGCTTCCATTCACGAAAGGCAACGTATTTAAAACTTTTGTAATCGGACTTGTCGTGATGATTCTCGGCTTGTATATGGTTACTAATCTCTCTGAGTGGTTCACACTCGCCGCAAAAGACGTTTATGCAGTAACCGGCGATGGAGCCGTTGCTATTCCCGACGGATTCTCAGGAGGAAGTCTCGACTTTGCAGGAAGTCCCTTGGCGTGGGTTATCTTCCAATGCACTCACAACCTCAAATGGATTGGAGCCGGTATCCTCGTAGTTTGCTCTATGGCGGCTATGTGGTGGAATCGAGTTAGAATCATCAACTCGGCATCTAAATAATCATTAAAATATTTATTATGAAAAAGATACTTCTAAGTGCCGCTCTTGCTGCAATGGTATTCGCAGCTCAGGCAAAAACTAACTATACTATCCTCCGTGCTTGTCATCCCGAAGATGTAAAGCACTACGATACAGAGCAACTTCGTTCGCACTTTATGATGCCAAAAGTAATGGAGGCTGACGAAATTAACCTTACTTACTCGATGTACGACCGTCTTATTTACGGTGGCGTTATCGCTGTAAACGAGGTTGAACTCGAAACAATAGACCCACTTAAGGCTAACTATTTCCTCGAACGTCGAGAACTCGGTGTAATCAATGTAGGTGGCGATGGTATCGTTAACGTTGATGGTAAGGACTATGAACTCCGATTTAAAGATGCTCTCTACGTTGGTCGTGGTAATAAGAAAGTAACATTCCGCAGCAAGGATGCTCAGAATCCGGCTAAATTCTACATCAACTCGACTCCTGCTCATAAAGAATACAAGACTCAGCTCATCACTATTGACGGTCGTAAAGGCTCGATTAAAGCAAATTCTTTCGCCGCCGGCAAAATGGAAGAAAGTAACGATCGCGTCATCAATCAGCTTATCGTTAATAACGTTCTCGAAGAAGGTCCTTGCCAGCTCCAGATGGGTTTGACCGAACTTAAACCCGGCTCGGTGTGGAATACAATGCCGGCTCATACTCACGACCGTCGTGTCGAAGCGTATTTCTACTTCAATGTTCCCGAAGGTAACGCTATCTGCCATCTTATGGGAGAACCGCAGGAAAATCGCCTCGTTTGGCTCCATAACGAACAGGCAATTATGGCTCCTGAATGGTCGATTCACGCTGCTGCAGGTACTTCTAACTATATGTTTATTTGGGGTATGGGTGGTGAAAACCTCGACTATGGCGATATGGACAAGGTTACCTATCTCGAAATGAAATAATACATCAAGATGAAAGTAATTACTCTTGGCGAAATAATGCTCCGCCTTTCTCCTGCGGGATTTAATCGCTTCGTTCAGGTCGATTCATTCGATGTTATATGGGGCGGTGGCGAGGCTAATGTTGCTGTAAGCTGTGCCAACTATGGCCACGATGCTTACTTTGTCAGCAAGCTACCCACTCACGAAATTGGTCAAGCTGCAGTAAACGCCCTTCGTCGTTATGGTGTTCATACCGATTATATTTGTCGTGGGGGCGACCGCGTAGGTATCTATTATTGTGAGACAGGAGCGTCGATGCGTCCGTCTAAGGTTATCTACGACCGCGCTCACTCTGCAATTGCCGAAGCAGATCCTTCCGATTTCGATTTTGACGCTATTATGGAGGGTGCTGATTGGTTTCATTGGAGCGGTATTACTCCGGCTATCAGCGACAAAGCTGCTGAATTAACTCGTCTCGCTTGCGAAGCTGCTAAGCGTCATGGTGTTACAGTTTCGGTTGACCTCAATTTCCGTAAAAAACTGTGGACAAGCGAAAAGGCTCAGAGCATTATGCGTCCATTGATGAAGTATGTCGATGTATGTATTGGCAACGAAGAAGATGCAGAACTTTGTCTCGGTTTTAAGCCAGATGCTGACGTCGAGGGAGGCAATACCGCTGCCGACGGCTACAAAGGCATTTTTGAAGCGATGGCTAAGGAATTCGGATTCAAGTATGTAGCTTCAACTCTTCGTGAAAGCTTTTCGGCAAGCCACAATGGCTGGAAAGCAATGATTTACGACGGCAAAGAGTTTTATGAGTCAAAACGATACGATATCAACCCCATCGTCGACCGCGTCGGTGGTGGCGACTCGTTCTCAGGTGGGCTTATCCACGGCTTGCTTACTATGGACTCTATGGGCGATGCTCTCGAATTTGCTGTCGCTGCTTCGGCTCTTAAGCAGACTGTCAACGGCGATTTCAACCTTGTCAGCGAAGCTGAAGTAAAAGCCCTTGCCGCTGGTGCTGCCAACGGTCGTGTTCAACGTTAATTATCGATAAGGAATATAGGAATGGCTAAATTCTTTAAAATGGAAGTGCTTCAGAAGATGATCGACGCACCCGTTGTTCCCGTCTTCTATCATAAAGATGCAGCTACCGCTTGTGCCGTAGTGAAAGCGTGCTACGAGGGTGGTGTGCGTGCATTTGAGTTTACCAACCGTGGCGATTTCGCTCACGAGGTATTTGCCGAAGTGGTGAAATTTGCTGCTCGCGAGTGCCCCGACCTTGCGGTTGGTGTAGGTTCCGTGGTCGAACCCGGTACAGCTTCGCTCTATATGCAGCTCGGTGCTTGCTTCGTTGTAGGTCCGATGTTCAACCATGAAATTGCCAAGGTGTGCAATCGTCGCCAAGTGCCTTATATTCCCGGTTGTGGCTCTGTGAGCGAGGTAAACGCCGCTCAAGAAGCCGGTTGTGAAGTTTGTAAAGTATTCCCCGGCGATGTACTCGGTACTAAATTCGTCAAAGGTCTTATGGCACCTATGCCTTGGTCGCGCCTTATGGTTACCGGTGGTGTCGAACCCACTGAAGAAAATCTCAAAAGCTGGTTCGCTGCCGGTGTTGCCTGCGTGGGTATGGGTTCTAAACTATTCCCCAAAGACAAGGTTTCTGCTGGCGATTGGACGTATATCTCCGACACCTGTCGTGCGGCTCTCAATTGCGTGAAATAATTATGAGAATCCTTTCTGCAATAGCACTCTCTGTGCTCCTCGGGGCTTGTGCCGACAATGGTATCACCCTTGAGGTACGTAATCCTGCTGATGTCGACCGTACTGCTACAATCGAACTTGATGCCCGTCAGATTCTCGACTCGCTTCGTGCCGATTACTGCTATGTTTCCGACTATTCCGGTCGCGAAATTGCGTCGCAAATTACTTACGATAGCCTACTTGTTTTCGTAGCCGATGTCGAAGCCGGTGGCTACGCCAAATATACAGTCAAAGCATCGGATACCGCTCGCATTTATTCTCCTGCTGTTTGCGGGCGTGCCTACCCCGAGCGTGCCGACGATATTGCTTGGGAAAATGAGACCGGAGGCTACCGCGTCTATGGTCCTGCTACACAAGCTCGTGGCGAACGTGCATTCGGCTACGATTTGTTCTTTAAGTACGCGGGCGAGCCGGTTGTCGAAAGCCTATATCAAGCCCAAACTTCAGCCGAAAATTGGCATAAAGTTGACTCGCTTCGTGCGATTGACCCTCAACTGGCTAAAGATTTTGAGCATTCATTCACCTACCATGTCGACCACGGCAAGGGTATGGACTGCTACGCCGTAGGTGCAACGCTTGGTGCCGGCGTTCCTGCTCCTTATAGCGAATCCGGACTCAACTTTGCTTGGTGCTATGAGAATGCTCGAATTCTAAATAACGGACCAGTTCGCTTCACTGTTGAACTCACATTTGCACCTCGTGCAATCGGTGTCGCTACAGCCGTTGTCGAGACTCGTACGATTACTCTTGATAGCCATGCACTGCTCAATCGCAGCTCAGTTCGCTATATCGGAGCAACTGACTCAATTACAGTTGCTGTCGGCTTCCCTCGTCGCGACGATACCCCGGCATTTACATCCACCGAAGGCGTTATCGCATATAGCGACCCGACTCAAGGACCCGATAATGGTCGTCCATATCTTGGTATTGTAGCTCCCAAAGGCTTTGATTCGACCCTTGAAGCTCACGGACATATACTTGGTTTGACGACCATAGCCCCCGAGCAAACATACGAATATAGTTGGGGCTTCGTCTGGGACCGTAATGAACCTGAAATCTCCCTCGATTCGTGGATTTCGCGTATAGAATATCCAACTCCGTTAATCGTAGTTTTTTAAGTTGTTTTGATTTTTGATGGGCTGTGCCGTAAAACCTTGAATAATACGACACAGCCCCTTTTATGTAGATGATAATTAATAGATTATTTTTTTCACTGTACCATTGTTGTATTTGATGATATTTAAGCCTTTGACAGGTCTTTCGAGTCGTTTGCCATTAATATCATAAATAGCGACAGCTTCAAGATTTTTTGTGTTTACAGAATTTACACTACTCAAATCTTTTGTATCACCATTCTTAAATTCTTGCCAAAATATTGCGTTAGCATAAGCTTCTGCAGAGCCTTCAGGTATTATCAGTGTGCAATCTCTTAAAATACCATACTTCTCGTCAAACCAGTATTCCTCATAGCCATTTTCCCAACTTGTAGATTTTATTTCAGGAGGAGTGCTGTTAAAGCTGGTGATTGTCGGAAGAGTATTATCTTCAGGCATACTATAGATTACATTGATTTCTCTCATCCCAATTTTATCAACATTTATTTTGGAGGGAGTGAAATCTGCCGCTTGCCAAATTTCTTTCTGTCGAAAATA
>CAZYYV010000023.1:0-31197 GCA_964651295.1 uncultured Bacteroides sp. | reverse complement strand
CTTCTCTAAATGTGAAAATCTGAAATCAATAACACTGCCGAACAGCATAACAAGCTTTATTTAGAGATTGCCGTTCGTTAACATCAATCACAATTCCCGACTCTGTAACTGTAATTAATAACGCATTTACCGATTGCGACAATCTTGAAACAGTGTATTTCAATGCTCGTAATTGTCAAAAAGTAGATGACAATATAACCGAATATTCCCCCGGATTTAAATTTACTTTTTTTAAGAATGTAAAGGAAGTAGTTGTGGGCGACAGCGTCCGACTTATACCCGGATTATTCTATAATTGCGAAGAGTTGAGAAGTGTTACGCTGGGTGAATCGGTGGAGACTATCGATGGAGGTGCATTTGGGCACTGTAGCAAATTAAACCGTATAAACTTGCCGAATTCGTTGAAGATAATCGACAACAGTGCTTTTTATGGTTGTGAACAGCTATGGTCTATAGTTCTGCCGAATTCGTTAGAGAGAATCGGTAAAGAAGCGTTCAAGAACTGCTCAAGTTTGACTGAAATCACCATTCCCGAAAACGTTACCAACATCGGCTTGGATGCTTTTAGCGGTACATCACTATCGACCGTCAACTACAATGCCAAGGACTGCTCTAATTGCTGCCAGTTCCCGAGGTTGGTGACCACCTTGAATATCGGCGACAAAGTGACATACATTCCGCGCGCATTTAGCTACGTTAGCTGCAGCGAGATTGTATTCCCCGACAGCGTAGAGATAATCGCCGATGAAGCATTTAAAAACTGCTCGAACTTGACAAAAGTGACTTTCGGAAAAAGTATGTGGAGAATCAACGATAAAGCATTCTCCGAGTGTGATAATTTAGTAGAAATATATAGTCAAGCCGTCTTCCCGCCCACAGCGCAAGCAGGGTCATTCAGCAGCAACTCCTATATTCTTGCCACACTATACGTGCCGAATGCCGGATTAAAATTATATAAATCGACAATGCCGTGGTCGAAGTTTGCCGATATTAAGACATACGACGATCCGGTAGTGCCTGAAGAACCCGAAGAACCTGAAATACCGGTAGAAAGCATCAAGCTCAGCGCAACAAGCTTGATAATGGACCTCGATACCGAAGTTATAATGGTGGCAACAATCACACCTGAAGATGCGACCAATGTGGAGATAGAGTGGTCTTCGTCGAATGAAAATGTTGCAAGAATCGACTCGACAGGCGTAGTCACAGCGTGCGGTGTCGGTAATACAATAATCACCGCTCGAAGCAAGGGCGGCGAAGTCTCTGCAACTTGTGAGCTTGAAGTCGGCAATGTAGAAATCTTACTGGATGGATTGGAAATCTTCTCGGCACCCGGCGGAAGCGCACAATTGACTGCTTATCCCTCACAGAGCGACTTTCCACTCATCTTGCTGCAATGGTGGTCGACAGATGAAAGTGTAGCGACCGTCGACCAAAACGGCTTTGTCAGAATCGTCGGAGTCGGAGAAGCGGCTATTAATGTTAGTTGCGCCAACATAGCCGAAACAGCAACGTGCCTTGTCCATTCGACCGATATGTCGGGAGTAGAATCGGTATCGGTAGATAGCGAAAAAGACGTTCACGTTTACAATATCAACGGTCTCGAAATAGCCAATACGACCAAGAACCTCGCCAGTGGAGTATATATCGTTCGACGAGGAACATCAATCACAAAAGTCGTAATCAAATAATCGACTATCAGTTATAGCAATCGGGGCGATTCTTTAAGAGCAAGAGTCGCCCCGATATTTTTCAGTTCAGCCAATAATGGATATTTGTTACTAAAAAAGGTGAAATAGTCGCATTTGTCGATTAAAATTAGTATCTTTGCAAACAGTTTGACACAGTAGAGTGTCAATATTTGTTCAACACTCGAGCTCGCGCGTAGCTTAAGTGTTGGCATTTAGCACGTTAGGCTTCAACCAATTTACAGATTCAACTAACCCTCATGCTCGACCACAAAAGTATTGCAAAGCAGTTAATGACACTATGCCTCGCGTTAGGCATCTTCGCAGTTCCCTGCGTCCAAGCATCGGATTCCAATCTAACTCACGACAACGAACGCTCATTTCTCTTCTTCGGTAAAAAGAAAAACAAAAACAAATCAGCAGAGTCAGATACCGTAGCCGCCAAGAGCGACTACGAAAAGCTAACCGACGCCTCGACCGTGTCGGAGGGTATGTTTAATGTCCTCAAGAAAGATAAAGACTATTATTTCGAGATACCTTCGTCGCTATTAGGCCGCGATATGCTTGTGGTAAACAAACTTGTACGCGTACCGCTTGAGCTTAATGAAGCCGGCGTAAACCGAGGTATCAATACGTCTAACGTAATGATTCGCTTCGAGCTCGACAAGGAAAATAACACTATTTTTGCCCGTCAGAGCCGCGTTTTACCCGACGTAAACGAAGAATCAGCTATTGCACAGTCGGTGCGCGACAACTACATCTCGCCGATGATTGCTTCATTCAAAATTGAGGCATACAATGCCGACTCTACTGCTACCGTAGTGAAGGTAACCGACTTCTTCAACGGGCAAAAGACTCCTTTCGGCGATATCTTCGGCGATATTAATCTTGGCACCTCGGCAAATAGCGAGCTATCGAAAATCAAATCGGTAAAAGCATTTGAAAACAATGTTTATGCCGTGTCGGAGCTGACTACCAAGGTTGTAGAGCCTACCGGAGCGGTATATGTTACCCTCGAATTAGGTACAACCATACTTCTGCTCCCCGAAAAGCCGATGACTCGTCGCTTTGTATCGCCCAAAGTGGGATATTTCACCGAGTCGACCATCACTTACGACGACAATCAGCAACGCGTACACAAAGGCAACTACATCACACGTTGGCGTCTTGAACCCAAGCCCGAAGATGAGCAGGCTTATCTCGCCGGAGAACTCGTAGAGCCAGCCAAGCCTATCGTATTCTACATCGACAACTCGATGCCTCGCAAATGGCGTCCGTATATTATTAAAGGTATCGAAGATTGGAACAGTGCATTTGAGGGCGCCGGCTTCCGCAATGCCATCAAAGCTATTCAGATCGGCGATAGCGTCAATGTGGATATGGACGATATCAACTACTCTACCCTCACCTATGCAGCTTCAACTAAATCAAATGCAATGGGGCCGTCAATTACCGACCCCCGAAGCGGTGAAATCATTGAAGCCGACATAATTTGGTGGCACAACGTGCTCGATATTCTTCACGATTGGATTATAGTGCAGACAGCAGCAGTCGACCCCGACGCTCGCACAGTCAATCTCCCCGACCATTTGCTCGGCGACGCTATGCGCTTTGTAGCATGCCACGAAGTAGGCCACTCGCTCGGTCTGCGCCACAATATGATGGCATCGGCAGCCATCCCTACCGACTCGCTCCGCAATCCTGAATACATCGAGCGTCTCGGCGGCACATCGTCGTCGATTATGGACTATGCACGCTTCAACTACGTAGCACAACCGGGCGACGGTGTCAAGACCCTTTCGCCCCATATCGGCCCGTACGACCGTATGGCTATCGAATATGGCTATCGTTGGTATGGCAAAGAAAATGTATACGACGATTATTCCGAGCTCCAGAAGTTCCTCGAAAACTACACCGCGCCCCTCTACCGCTACTGCGAAGCACAGGATTCACGTGATGCACTCGACCCACGCGGTCTTAGCGAAGACCTCGGCGATGACGCAATGAAATCGGCTGCTTACGGCATTGCCAACCTCAAGCGCATCGTGCCCAACATCATCGAGTGGAGCACCACAGGCGAAGCGGGTCAAGACTACGATGAAGCATCGAACCTCTTCTCGTCGATTATCGGTCAGTGGCAGCGTTATCTCTACCACGTGATGGCAAACATCGGCGGTATGTATGTAGAAAACACCGTCATCGGCGACGGACAAGCTACATACACCCACGTAGAGAAAGAGCGTCAGCGTCGTGCCCTCCAATTCATTATCGACGAGTGTCTCACCCATCCGGCGTGGCTCTTCGATGCCGAAGTAACCAAGTACACCTATTTGGTGTCGAACAATCCGCTCGGACGCGTTGAAAACTCGCCTTCGTTCACCCTCAAAAACGCCCAAGGCTACATTCTTTGGGACCTTCTGACCGATAATCGCCTCGTACGTATGTACGAAAACGAATCGACCAACGGAGAGAATGCATTCAAGGCAGCCGATATGATGGATATGCTCCACAAACACATCTTTGCATCGACCATAGCAGGTCGCACTCCTGATGTGCGCGAACGTTCGCTACAGAAAAACTTCCTTGACGCACTCATCATCTCAGCCAACGAAACACGCGGCGTTAAAGACGGCTCCCTCCGCCTTGCCGACGAAAACGCTCACGCGTTCGAGAATATGCTCCATAAAGACGAGCTCGAATGCAACCACTGCAAGCACTTGGCAGGCGAACGCACCGCTGCACGTCGAATCATCAACTTCTACGGAGGTCAGGTCAACCGAATCAGCGATGCCATCTCGGTTAAGCGAGGTGAATTGATGCAGATTCGACGCCTGCTCATCAATCGCATTCCTTCGGCATCTCGCGATGCTAAATATCACTACGAAGATATGCTGATGCGCATCAACTCAGCACTCGGCATTGCTCAGCAAACTCGCTGATTTTTACGAGCTTTCAAATCTACCTCTCTCCAAGTTATCTCATAGAACAAACTGAATATCCACACATTGAAAGTGCGATGAAACAATTTCTCGTTAAAATGATGGCAATAGCCGTGCTGGTAGTACTCACATCAATGAGTGCAGCGGCTCAACGCACCATCACAGGTATCATTGTCTCGTCGGAAGACAAAGAACCACTCATCGGAGCGTCTGTCACCGTGTCGGCGACACAACTCCAAAAAGCCGGATCATCAGCCAAAACCCTCGGTGTCGTGACTGACATTGATGGCAATTTCTCAATCAAACTACCCGCCGGCGTTACTGAAATCGAGTGTCGCAGTGTAGGCTTCAACCCTCGCACAATAATCCTCGTCGACGGCGTTGATAACTATGACCTTATGCTCGACCCTGCCACCGAAATGCTCGGCGACGTAGTCGTTACCGGTTATCAGACTATCGAGCGACGCAAACTTACCGCATCGATTACCAAACTCGACATCGATGAAAACACAATCGGCTCGGTAATGAATATCGACCAGGCACTTGCCGGTCAAATCGCCGGTCTTTCTGCCGTACAGAGTAGCGGCACACCCGGAGCTCCTCTCAAAATCCGTATCCGCGGTACATCATCACTTCAAGGTACCCAAGACCCATTGTGGGTAATCGACGGTGTGCCCATGAACGGCACCGAAGTACCCTCGACCGACGAACTCAACGACATCGACAACCTCTATCAATCGTCGATTGCCGGTCTTAACCCAGCCGACATCGAGAGCATCACCGTACTTAAAGACGCTGCCGCAACCGCAATCTATGGTACTCGCGCAGCAAACGGCGTTATCGTCATCACTACAAAGAATGGCAAACAAGGCAAGCCCGAAGTAAGTTTTTCAACTCGTCTTTCGTACTCGCCTATGCCCAATATCGACCGACTTAACCTCCTCAACTCGTCGGAGAAAGTCGACCTTGAACTCGACCTCCTCAATACCGACTTCACTTACCGCGAGAACAAAGGTGGTGTATCACGTATCCTCGCAGCTGCCGGTATGCTTAACGCATATAAAACCGGCGGTTGGAATGCCCTTCCGGCGTCGGTTCAAGAGCAAATCAATGCTCTCCGCACCATCAATACCGACTGGAACGACATCCTCTTCCGCAATACTTTCAGCCAAGAATATAACTTAAGCGTATCGGGTGGCGGCGACAAGGCAACCTACTACACCTCGTTCGGCTATCAAGACGAAGCCGGCAACGTACCAGGCGTATCGATGCAGCGCTACAACCTCGTACTCAAAACTCGATATCGCTTTAGCGAAAGCTTCAAAGTAGGCGCTTCAGTATTCCTCAATCGCCGCGTAAACGACACTTATCTAACTGATAACGACGGCTTCACCAACCCCGTGTACTATAGCCGCCGAGCAAATCCCTATCAGCAACCTTATGATGCCAACGGCGACTACGTATATGATACCGATATCCAAGGACGCGAAGATAGCGACTTGAAATTCAACGTATTCGAAGAGCGCAATAATACCGACTACACTCAAGAGACCACCGGTGTAACAGCCCTCATCAACTTTGACCTACGTTTTACCGATTGGCTCAAAGCTACCAGCCAACTCGGCTACCAGCTCGACCACGTCAATTCGCAATCGTTCGCATCGGGCGAGACCTACGCAATGCGCAAAGAGTTCTACCGCACCGAAGTGATGGGAGCTGATGGCACTCGTGCTTCATTCCTCCCCAAAGGCGGACGCCATATCGAAAACTCGTCGACCAACAAGCAGATTAACTGGAAAGCACAGCTCGAATTCAGCAAGCGCCTCGCCGTGAACCACGAACTCGAAGCCATGGCAGGTACCGAAATCCGCAAGACATGGTACGACGCACTTTCGTCGACCGCTTACGGCTACGACCGCAAGACATTGACCTCCAAGCCGGTTATCTTCCCTAACGAATCATGGGCGCGCACATTCCCACTCCACACCGAAAGCTACTCAGAGAATGCTTACGCATCATTCTATGCTACAGCATCTTACTCACTTCTTCGCCGCTACACCATCGGTGGTAGTGTACGTTTCGATGGTAGCGACCTCTTTGGTGTCGACAAAAAGTATCGTTTCACTCCGCTTTACTCATTCAGCGGCTTGTGGCGCGTAAGCGACGAGCCTTGGTTGCAAAACAACTACGCGCTGAGCAACCTAGCACTCCGTTTGAGCTACGGTATCCAGGGTAATATCGACAAATCGACCTCTTCTTTCGTAATGGGCGACTATAACACCTCGTCAATTCTTCCCGGCGTAACCGAAGACGTAATCGTACTCGGCACTCCTCCCAACCGCCTCCTCCGCTGGGAAAAGACCCACACCGCCAACGTTGGTCTTGACATGGGATTTATCGACAATGCTATCAATCTCTCTGTCGATGCTTACTACCGCAAGGGTAACGACCTCATCTCGCTTAAGATGCTTCCTCTCGAAACCGGCTTTATGTCGACAATGGTCAACTGGGCATCGATGCGCAACCGCGGTATCGAATTTGCACTTTCGACCCGCAACATCAACACTAAGAGCTTCCGTTGGATTACCAACTTCAACTTGGCATACAACGAAAATACCGTCTTGAACGAAACCGTACCCTTCAACCAGACCACACCATCTCGCGAAGGCTACCCCGTAAACGCTATTTTCGCTTATAAAACAGCCGGGCTCGACGATGACGGCATGCCACTCTTCGTGACCAAAGACGGCGAGACTGTCAACGCCAAAGAGTTCCTACAACTCAATGGTGCCGGAGCAAGCACACTATCTGCAGCAGAGCAACGCGACCTATACACCTATATCGGTTCGGGCGACCCTCTGTGGACAGGTGGTTTCATCAACAGCTTCTATTGGAACAATTTCGACCTAACCGTCAACTTCGCATTCAACTTGAAGATGTACACCCGCATTCAACCTTCGTACAGCAACGTATGGTTCGACCGCGGCATGAACACCAACCACGACATTCTCAACCGTTGGACCCCGACAAACACCGACACAAATTTGCCGGCACTCTTGCCCGACAACGGCTACCGCAGCGAAGAACGCACACAGTACGGCGAATTCTCGCTTTACAGTATGCTTGACACTTGGGTAAAACGCTCCGACTACGTCCGTCTACAGAGTGTAAACCTTGGCTATAACCTCCCCACACCGCTCGTAGCAAGCTGGGGTTTGTCGACCGTCCGCGTAGCACTCGAAGCTCGCAATCTCCTCGTCTTCGGCGCCAACTACGACAACTTCCTCGACCCCGAGACTATGGGCAACCCGTTCGCTCAGCCTATCCCCAAGAGCTATACATTCAACCTCCAAGTAAAATTCTGACATCGACAATATGAAACTTAGCAAAATCATAGCACCCCTCCTCGTCGGCTTGAGCCTTGCGCTTACCGGCTGCGACAGTTTCCTCGACATACAGCCCGTTGGCAAGGTGATACCCACAACAGCGCCTGAATTCCGTTCTCTTATCACCGAGGCTTACGTAACCGTACCCGACGACCGCGGCTTAGCAAGCTTCCGCTCCGACGAAGTACTGCTTGACGCAACAATGTCGTCGAACGACCTCGGCTCATACCTCGACATCTGGCGCTGGAACGATGCCACGCCTGATGAAAACACCGCCACTTTCAGTTGGCGTCAGTTCTACCACGTGCTTTTCATTGCCAACTATGTTATCGAGTCGGAAGAGTTAATGACCGATGGCTCAAGCGACGAAATCCGTCAAATGGTAGGCGAAGCATATATGCTCCGCGCTTATATGCACTTCAACCTCGTCAATCTCCATGCTCCGGCATATACAGCTTGCGACCCTGCCACCACCAAGGCTGTCCCCCTCAAACTTGATAGCGATGTAGAAAACGTTCTCAGTCGCAACACCGTGGCAGAAGTTTACGATGCCATTGTTGCCGACCTCAAAAAAGCAGACGAATACCTCAATGTAGACTCTTGGGAAGCGGGTCTCAACTATCGCTTCACCACATTGTCGGTCGATGCGCTCCGCTCTCGCGTGATGCTCTATATGGGCAAATGGGATGAGGCACTCAAAGCCGCTCAGCGAGTTCTTGCAGTCAAAAATACCCTCTCTGATGTCAACTCAGAACTTCCTAACCAATACAATTCTGTTGAGAATATCGTAGCCCTGGAGCAGGTGATGAGCGCACAGTATGCTCGCGCCCTCAAGGTCGACCGTGATTTCTACCGCCTCTACACTTCGAGCGACCTTCGCCGCAAGGCATACTTCAATCAGGTTACAAGTTCTAACATTCTTCTTACCAAAGGTGGTAGCAACACCTACTCTTGCACCCTCCGTGTTGGCGAAATGCTCCTTAATGCTGCTGAAGCAGCTTGGCACCTCGGCGAATACGACGACGCAACCGAGTATCTTCTCACCCTCCAGCGTGCTCGCTTCAAAGATAACGGAGCGGCTAAGGAAGTTGCCGTAGCCGATATGAGCAACGAAGAGCTCCTCGACGAAATCCTCATTGAACGCGCTCGCGAACTCGCATTCGAAGGACATCGTTGGTTCGACCTCCGTCGTAACGGTTGCCCACGAATGGAACGTAGCTACCGCGGTGAGACCTACGTACTCGAAGAGGGCGACGAACGCTACACAATCCGCATCCCGGCCGCAGCAATCGAAGCAAATCCCGGCTTGGCAAACTAATATCGAATATCATAATTAGAAAATAGATTTATATGAAAAAGCTATTACTCTCTACCATCGCAGCTCTCGCCGCATTCGGCGCTTCTGCTGCCATCACCGACCTTACTCCCGTATGGTCGACCAACGTTACCGAAGCAGTCGAAACAGGTAGCGAAACTTACAACCTCCCTGTTGCCGTTGACGCAGCAGGCAATACTATCGTAGCTGGTTCTTTCTCTAACGATATCACACTTGCCAACACCGAGCTTTCAGCAATCGGCACCAGCGCTTACCTCGCAAAATATGCAGCCGACGGCACTGCCAAGTGGGCAGTATCACTCTGCGGTTCGGCAACTATCACCAACATCGAAATCGACGAGAACGGTGCAATCTACGTAGCCGGTAGCTTTGCCGACGAAGTAGAAGTCGGCACAACATCCGGCGAGGCTCAGACTATCACCGGCGTTACTATCGACGGAGCAGCTACTACGAGCGAATGTGCCTCTTTCATCTTGAAGTACTCAGCCGACGGTGTTCTTGAAGCACAGAAGACTTTCGTGCCCGAAAAACTTCCTGCGCTCCAAGATTTCTCATACTTCCCTATGGACGGTGATATCTTCTTCAAAATTAACCACCTCCAAGTAGAAGGCGGCAAAGTTTACGCTTCTGCTATCTACACCGGCTCAACCACTGTCGACGGAGTTAGCTTCGATGGTACTTATAACGAACTCTGGGGAGGCGTTTACTACATCGACGTTAAAGGTACTGCAGTACTCTCGCTCAATGCCGACCTCACCAACGCAGAAAAGATTGTTAGCCTCTACGTAGACGGCACTCTTGCGACCGAGGACGCTTACGAACCGGCAACTGTAACATTTACAGCCGACGACAACGTTGTATACGCTACTTTTGTTGGTCGTGGTCCGCTTAGACTTGCTACAGCCAATAACTGCGATATTCTCGGAAACGCGTTCAACGAACATTCATACATCAATGTGCGCGTAAAGGACGGCAACCTCGAAGAAGTGAGCCAGCAGCCTTGCCCCGAAACCGGTTTTGAAACTACTTTCGTACCTTATAGCATCATAAAAAATGACACAGAGCTCTACGTTGTAGGCTATGAAGCATTTGCAGAAAACTACGAACAAGAAAACGAATATATCGGACACCGCGTATTCATCTACAGCCTCGATGCAGCCACACTCGTACTCAAAGGCAAAGCCAACGAAGAAATCAAGTCTGGTAATATCACATACTACGAATTTTCATCTGTTGCAACTTTCGATAACACCATCGGTGTAACCCTCCTCGGCTACTACAATGTAAAGAGCGAAACATTCAATAAGGGAGACTTCGCTAACGTATACACCTCACGTTTCGTATTGAACAACCAATTTATCGATGCAGATGTTCCTGCCGTTTCATTTGCAGCTGCCGGCAGCTTCGCAGCTATGGCAAACGTAGTTGAGACTGGAGCTAACTACACCCTTTTCCAGGACTCTACTTCAGGTGTTGAAAGCACTATCGTAGCCGACACTAACGCTCCCGTTGAATACTTCAACCTCCAGGGCGTTCGCATCGAAAACCCCGCTTCAGGCCTTGTTATCCGCCGTCAGGGTACAAAAGTTGAAAAAGTTTTGGTGAAGTAAATTTCACCCTAAAAATGCAGCAAAAAACTCAATTGTACAATTTTTAACATTAAGAATATTTTAGCAAAGCGGCTTAAATTTATGTTTTATTTCTTTAATTGACAGCACATTACCATTGGCAAAATGCATCAATTTCTGAAATATGTTTTAAAAACATGTCGTAAAACATAAAAAATAATTTGGTCATTGAGCAAAAAGACCCGACCTTTGTATCGCAAACCTAAAACAATCTTTTTTACCTTAGAAATTGTACCTATTGGAAACCCATAGAAAGGAACTGCGTGAGCAGTTCCTTTTTATATTATGACAATTATACTTTTCTAGGTTAAGATTGTTATAGAAGTATGGAAAAACAACGACTTGTAATCATCGGTGGCGGCTTCGGCGGCTTGAACCTCGCAAGAAATATCGACAAACACTTGTGGGATGTGGTAATTGTTGACCGAAACAACTACCACAGCTTTCCTCCGCTATTCTACCAGGTAGCTTCGTCGGGACTCGAACCTGCGAGCATATCGTTCCCTTTCCGTCGTGAAATACACTCTGCGAAGTATGGCAATACCTCGTTCCACATGGGCGAGGTAAAACGTATCGATGTCGCTCGACACGAGGTGCATACGAAATACGAAACAATCAGCTACGACCGGCTCGTCATCGCTGCCGGCACCACTAACAACTTCTTCGGAATCGCCGATCTTGAAAAACGTGTCTACACCATAAAATCGACCCCGGAAGCTATCCGTTGTCGTAACGAGGTGCTCGATCGCTTAGAGCGCGCATCTATTTGCTCCGACATAGTCGAACGCGCACGCCTGCTCACCTTTGTTGTTGTCGGTGGCGGACCTGCCGGTGTGGAAATCGCAGGGGCTTTGGGCGAATTAAAACGCTACATCATCGCACGAGAGTATCCTACCATCAACCCAGAAGAGATGAAAGTAATCTTAGTCGAAGGTACCGACGCCGTACTACGTACTATGGGCACAAAATCTTCGAATGACGCTCTCGAAGGGCTCAAACAACTGATGGTAGACGTACGCCTCAACAAGATAATGAAGAGTTATGCCGAGCACGTAGCTACATTCGCCGACGGGTCGACTATCGCAACCGACACCGTTATATGGACAGCCGGAGTTTCCGGTGTTCCATTTACACTCGATGGCACCGACATCTCAGCGGGGCCGGGAGCTCGATGGTTTGTCGACCGATATAATCGCATCAAGGGCTTGACTGATGTCTATGCCATTGGCGACATTGCTCTTATGACTACCGACAAATACCCCAAAGGGCATCCCCAGGTGGCGCAAGTAGCACTACAACAAGGGAAAAACTTAGCTTATAACCTAAGCAATCCCAAAGACAAACAACGGCCATTCGAATACAACGACAAAGGCTCAATGGCAACCATTGGACGTAATCGTGCCGTAGTCGACATGGGCAAAATACACCTTTCGGGCCGCATTGCATGGTGGGCTTGGCTCATCGTACACCTTATGACACTTATGGGCATGCGAAATCGCGCCGTAGTATTTATTAATTGGATGTGGAGCTACTTCAACTTCTCTGCCGGGCTGCGCTTGCTTATCCGCCCCGACCGTTATCCACTTCGCAAGCATTGGAACGAATGAAACTATACGCAATAATACCCATCGTCGCTTTAACTCTTGCTTCGTGCGTGACCGACGACTCGGTAATCGAAAGCACGGTGAAAATTGGCGACAAAGTGCCCGATTTCATCGTCGAGCTAAATAACGGCACACTCTTGGCATCCGACGACCTCATCGGACGACACTCGGTGATTACATTCTTCAATACCTCGTGTAGCGACTGCCAACGCGAATTGCCCGTTATCGACAGTCTATACCGACGTCGCCCCGAACTAATCGTTGCTTGCATTGCTCGTAGCGAATCTGCCCAAAGTATTGCCGAATATTGGGAGGCAAACAACCTTACCGTACCCTACTCTGCTCAACCCGATGCATCAGTCTATAATTTGTTTGCAACAGCCGGTATTCCGCGTATCTACATCATCGACGAATCGCAAACCGTCGTCGCACAGTTCGACGATACCTACACCACTCTCTCGATGCTCGAATCAGCTCTCAATTTTTAGTGAAGCAAGGCATAAATACACAATGACGCAATTTTCGGACCGATTCTGCGTTAATGTTAGTGATGAAGGAATTACGTCTTATACTATTATATCTCATTATCGGGTCGCTGAGCGTGCTTGCTAAAGGGCCCGTGAAATTGTCAGGTCTAGTAACCGACGAAAATAATGAGCCGATGGAGTTTGTTACCGTAAAGGTAGGCAAAGCACTCGGCACAACTACCGGTCTCGATGGTCGCTATTCACTATCAATTCCCGAAGCCGACACAATTCGAGTGGTATTCAGCTGCATAGGATATGAGGAATCGAAACGCCGATTGATAGATGCTTCAGGCTCGGTAACTCTCAATGTAAAGATGACTCCGGCATCGTATGCACTAGGAGGTATTGAAGTAACTGACTATCAGAAACAAATGGGCGGGATGCAGAAAATCGACCGTTCGGATTTCAAACTCGCACCAGATGTATCAGGCGGCTCGGTCGAAGCTCTGCTTACCACTATGGCAGGCGTAAACTCTAACAACGAAATGTCGAGCCAGTATAGCGTTCGCGGTGGATCGTACGACGAAAACAGCGTATACATCAATGGTATCGAAGTATATCGTCCTCAACTAATATCATCAGGTCAGCAAGAAGGTTTGAGTATTGTCAACCCTGACATGGTCGGCTCTATCGGCTTCTCTACAGGCGGTTTTTCGGCACAGTATGGCGACAAGATGAGTTCGGTACTCGATATTACCTACCGAGAGCCGGAAGCTTTCGAAGGAGCCGTATCCGCATCATTAATGGGTGCAACGGCGGCAATCGGCTCGAGCAATAAACGATTTTCACAACTTCACGGCATTCGCTACAAGCAAAATTCGTCGCTTCTCGGCTCGCTCGATGAAAAAGGCGACTATGACCCTCGTTTCTTCGACTACCAGACGTATATAACCTACGCACTTACTCCAAAATTGAAGGTAGCTGTGCTTGGTAATATCGCCGTTAATAACTACAAATTTATTCCACATAACCGTAGCACCAAATTTGGCACCTCTACCGATGCCAAAGAGTTTACGGTGTACTTCGACGGTCAAGAGAAAGACCGATTCGAGACGTATTTCGGAGCGGGCACGATTACCTATAAGCCCAATAAGGCCAATGAATTTTCACTCTTGGCATCGGGATACTTCACCAACGAATTGGTATCATACGACATCTCCGGCGAATATTGGCTCGACCAAGCCGGAACGGGCGGTAGCAACGACAGTGAAGCTATCGGAGGTGAATTGGGAGTCGGTCGTTATCACGAGCACGCGCGTACACGTTTCAAAGCATCTGTGTTCTCGCTTGGGCTTCGAGGCTCTACCGGGTTAAATAACCACAATCTCAACTATGGCTTGACATTCAACAGAGAAAGCATCTACGACAACGCTCGCGAGTGGGAATTGCGCGATTCTGCAGGGTTCTCGCTCCCCTACGACCCTGATGCTGTAA
The DNA here is from genome assembly GCA_964651295.1 of uncultured Bacteroides sp. Lineage (GTDB taxonomy): Bacteria > Bacteroidota > Bacteroidia > Bacteroidales > Muribaculaceae > CAG-873. The sequence continues at coordinate 16,655 of CAZYYV010000023.1, read as the reverse complement.
AAGTGATATATAACCTTTCATCGCGTCACGATGTATCATCAACCCGTTTGGGCTTTTATGCAATGGATACATATCGACTGAATACGTCGGCGGGTTACTTCAATATCAACGGTGGCTTGCGTTTCTCATATTGGTCGTATAACAAAGAATTCCTTGTCAGCCCTCGTGTGAGTGTTGGTTTTGTACCCGAACGCAATCAACGTCTTTCGCTCCGTTTCGCTACCGGACTCTACTATCAATCTCCCTTCTACAAGGAGCTACGGCAGCAGGTAACGGGCAACGACGGCAATGTCGTAGTTCAACTCAACGAAGACATCAAGAGCCAACGTTCACTCCAGTTTATACTCGGAATGGATTATACTTTCCGCGCCATGGACCGCCCGTTCAAGCTCTCGGGTGAGGCATACTACAAAAATATGGGCAATCTTATCCCCTACGAAATCGACAATCTTAAGCTCGTCTATTCAGGGCAGAACCTAACCAACGGATTTGCATACGGACTCGACATGAAACTCTTCGGTCAATTCGTACCCGGCACCGACTCGTGGATTAGCTTCTCGTTGATGAAAACTCAAGAAACTCTCAACGGGGTAAAAGTACCTAGACCGACCGACCAGCGCTATAGTTTTGCTCTTTTCTTCACCGACTACTTTCCAAAATTTCCAAAATTGAAGTTCAATCTTCGCGGCATTTTCTCCGACGGTTTACCCATGACGGCACCCCGCGGCAGTCGCGACCAGGGTTATTTCCGCGCACCTGCTTATAAGCGAGTTGATGTCGGGCTTGCCTATGCCCTTCTTTCACCGGCGAAAGAAGGCGAGCACCGCAGCGGCTTGGCAAAGCACTTTAAGAGCGTGTGGCTCGGTGTGGATGTGTTCAACCTTCTCGATATTAGCAACGTAAGCAGCTACTATTGGGTAACAGACGTAAATGAAATTCAGTATGCCGTGCCAAACTACCTTACACGACGTCAATTCAACGTCCGACTTTCAGTTGAATTTTAGTTTTTACAATTGAATTAATAAAGCAATTAATAATTTCAAGACACAACCGCCTTTTGCTTGATTTTTATAAGCAAAAGGGCGGTTTTTTTCTTTTGTCGAAGTGTTAATTTTAACATTCCGGCAAAGTTTATAGGTTAAAGGTGTAAAAATGTGTTAAAATCACAACTCAAGACGATAAAAACTCATTTCAAGTTGTTTATATTTGCAGCGTCAATCCAGAAATAAAGTAACAATCAATTCCAGAAAGTGGCTATTTGCCACAAATTTTTAATTAATTATTTCCAAAAGGTATGAAAAAAGTATTTGCCTTTCTCGTATCATTACTCGTATTCATGGCAGCCGTTGCACAGAATACGAAGACAGTGACCGGAACGGTGGTATTCGTCGGAGATGACGAACCACTTCCCGGTGCGACTGTTGTTGCCACTAACAACAGCACAAACGGTGTTGTTACAGACATCGATGGTAATTTCAGCATTAAGGTAGATTCCAAGACTAAAAGTCTTAAAGTGTCATACGTTGGTATGACAAGTCAAGAAGTTGAAATTACAGGTCAGCCTCTCCTTATAAAACTAAATAATGCCGACAACCAACTATCGGAAGTTGTTGTTACAGCTCTTGGTATGAAGCGCGAACGTAAAGGCCTCGGCTATGCCGTTCAGGACCTTAGCGCAGAAGACCTCAACACCGACGGTACAACCTCGCTTGCAAGTGCTATCCAGGGCAAGCTCACCGGTGTCGACATTCGTCCGTCTTCAGGAGCTCCCGGTGCATCGGCTCAGATTGTAATCCGTGGTGCTCGTTCGTTCAGCGACAATAACCAGCCTCTTTACGTCATTGACGGTATGCCTGTCGAGAGTACTGCCGACTACAGCACCGGCAACTCAGTTACGGGCGCAAACATTGCCGATCGTTCGATTGACATCAACCCCGAGGACATCGAAACTATCAACGTACTCAAAGGTCAAGCAGCATCGGCTCTTTACGGTATCCGTGCTTCGAATGGTGTGATTGTCATCACCACTAAACGAGGCAAAATCAACTCGGAAAAACCGACCGTAACCGTATCAACCAACCTTTCGGCTGAAGTTGTATCTCGTAAATTCGAGCGTCAGGAAGTATATGCACAAGGTAATGGCATTGACTACGGCTATAGCCCTACAAGCTCGATGAACTGGGGCCCGAAAATCGTCGACCTTCCCAATGACCCCCGCTATGGTGGTAATGGCAATGGACACGATGGTATGTATTACAATCCCAAGCTCGAACTCGCCGGTCTCGACGGTTGGACCACACCTCAGGTTTACGATAACGTAGGTGATTTCTTCAATACCGGTTTCACCGAAAACACCAACTTCAACATCAGCCAGCGCACCGAGCGTGCCAACTACTCGTTTGGTATCAGCAACTCTTACCAAGAAGGTATCATCCCTTCGACCGGTATGACTCGTTGGGGTGCACGAGGTCTCGTCGATTGGACTATCAACAAGCAGTGGAAGACCGGTTTCTCGGGCAACTATAACTCTACCAAGATTACCTCTGCTCCCGGTGCAAACGATGGTATTATGAACGTCGTTTACTCAGCTCCCTCTGAGTACAACCTCAAAGGCATTCCCTACAACGTGCCCGGCGACCCCACTCAGCAGGTGCTCTTCCGTGCTACTTCGTTCAACAACCCCTATTGGTGGGCTGCCAACAACGAATATCTCCAGCACACAAACCGTTTCTTCGGTAACGCCTATGCAGAATATACTCCCGACATCAATTGGGGCGACAACTATCGTCTTTGGTTCCGCGAACAAGCCGGTCTCGACGTATACACATCTAATTATAGCGATGTAATGGAAGTCGGCTCTGCAAGCAATACCGGTGGTGGTATCGACAATTATGGTGTATCGCGCAACGTATTCAATAATCTTTTCACCGCAAACTTCACTGCCGAATGGGGCGACTTCAACTTCGATGCCATGCTCGGTAATGAAATCAACCATGACAATTCGCGCATATGGAGTTACTCCGGCACCAACTTCAACTTCTACGGTATGCCCGTAATCGGCAATGCCACCAGCTTCACCGGCCAAGAGTATCCTACCAAATATCGTACAGTAGGTTTCTTCGGTAACTTGGGTCTCTCTTGGCGCTCGATGCTTTACTTGACCGTAACCGGTCGTAACGACTATGTGTCGAGTATGCCTCGCAACAACCGTTCGTTCTTCTATCCATCGGTATCTCTCGGTTGGATCTTCACCGAACTCCCTGCTCTTAAAGGAAATAACATCCTTACCTTTGGTAAACTTCGTGCAAGCTACGCACAGGTAGGCCAGGCTGGTTCATTCCACAACAACTTCTACTATACACCTACTTATGGTAGCGGTATGTATCAGTACTATCCTGTAACCTACCCTGTGGCAGGTGTATCGACCTACGTACCTTACTATGTAGTATATGACGAAAACCTCAAGCCTCAGAATACCGAAAACGTAGAAGCCGGTATCGACCTCCGTCTCTTCAACGACCGTGTTCGCCTTGAGTACACTGCTTCTTACCAAAATATCACCGACCAGATTTTCTCAGTGCCCACCGCAGGTTCATCTGGCAAGCAGTATAAGCTCACTAATGCCGGTAAGATGGAAACTTGGTCGCACGAACTTGGCATCAACGTTGCCATCCTTCAGCACCGCGACTACGAATTAAATCTTGGTGTAAACTTGACCAAGACCACCAATAAGGTAGTTGAACTCGCCGAAGGTGTTGAATCAATTATGCTCGGCGGCTTCGTAGAACCTCAGATTCGCGCTCAGGCAGGTAATACCTACCCCAATATCTATGGTACTGCTTTCAAACGTGACGAGCAAGGTCGTCTCCTCCTAAGCAATGGTCTCCCCCAGGGTACATCCGACAGCCAAGACCTCGGCAACTGCTCGCCCGACCTCGTTACCGGTATCACTCTTGGCGGTCGCTATCGTCGAGTAACCCTCAACACCACATGGAGCTGGCAGAACGGTGGTCGTATGTACCACGGCACCAACCTCACCCTCAACTACTTCGGTGCAACCAAGGAATCTCTCCCATACCACGAAGGCACTATGGTAGCTACAGGTATCGATGAAGCAACCGGTGAACCCAACACAATCGAAGTAAGCAAACAGGACTACTTCATGACTTACAACGACATCACCGAAGCCGGTATATATGATATGAGTTTCGTTAAACTCCGCGACGTAACCCTCTCTTATCAGCTCCCCAAATTGGCTGGTATCGATATCGAATTGTTCGGATTCGCTCGCAATATCCTTATTTGGGCAAAACTCCCCAACTTCGACCCCGAATCATCGCAGGGTAACGGCAACATGGGTGGCTACTTCGAACGCTTCTCAATTCCCAACACATCTTCTTATGGTGGCGGCTTGAAATTCACCTTCTAAACGATGCTCTCTCAATTCATCCAACTTAAAATCGAACAATTATGTTGAAGAAATTATTATATATCGCCCTCCTCGGATTTGTTGCAAGCTCGTGCTCTGAAAATCTGATGGACGACATCAACAAAGACTTGGCAAATCCGCCGGCAGCATCGGTAGACGCTAAATTCCAGATCACCGATGCTATCATGAGCACAGCTTACACCTCTTGGGGTGGCGCATATGCGTGGTATGTAAGTTCGTTTACCGAGCAGACTTTCGGCACCGGCAACAACCAGTTGATGAAAACCGAACTACGTCAGCGCACCGAAGTGGCTGCAAGTTCTACATTCAACAACGAATGGAACGGCACCTATGCCAACCTCGAAAACATCCGTCAAATCATTGAAAAATGTGCCGAAGGCGGTCTTAATCAGAATCAGCCCGACCTCGAAGGCATGGCTGAGGTACTTTGGGTACTAAATGCAGAGTGTCTAACCGACCTTCACGGTGATATCCCTTACAGCGAAGCGCTTGTTGCCGACCAACCCAAAATCGACTCACAAGAATCAATTTACACCGACCTTCTCACTCGTATCGAAAAAGCTGAAGCGCTTCTAGCTCAGGCTATCGAAGAAGGTGCCGACAACGTAGGCCAGCAGGATATCCTCTATGGCGGCGACACACAGCAGTGGCTTGCACTTGCACACGCCGTAAAAGCTCGTCTTTACCTTAATACATCATATAGAGATTCGGCTGCACTCGCAAAAGCGGGCGATGCCGCACAAGCTGCTCTCGATGCAGGATTCGATGGCGCTCAACTCAGTCTATTCAATGGCGTCGACTGCGACAACTCGTGGGCTGCTTACAACTGGAGCCGTTACTACGTAGGTGCAAACGCAACCGTGGCTCAACTGATGGAAGAGCGCCAAGACCCTCGCTACGAAATCTACGCTTGGGATGCGTTTGAAACCGGTGTTCCCTACGCTGAAGCCGGAAACCGCACTATGGCAATGGAGACTTACACCGTCGGCTTGCCTATGTGGCTCGAAAACGGTGCTGCACAACTCCATATCGTAAGCCTCAGCGAAGTATATTTCACCCTTGCCGAAGTTAAAGCTCGCACCGGAGTCGATGCAACCGCTGATATGGCAGCCGGCATAGCTGCTTCGTTTGCCGATTATGGCGAAGCTTCTACCATCGGAGCGCTCGATGCCACCGATTACGTAGAATCGCTTGGCGAAGCCACCTTGCAAGAGGTTATGGTACAGAAATACCTCGCTCAGACTCGCGATGAGCAAATCCAGACTTACAACGATATTCGCCGTTGCAAAGCTCTGGGCACTGAATATATAACCCTTAACAACCCCAATAACGTTTCGGGTGGCCAAAACCAATGGCCTCTAAGACTTCCTTATGGCAATAGTGATGTTGTATCAAATCCCAATGTTGCGGCTGCATTTGGCTCGGGTAACGATGCCGGAAACTATATCTACACCGAAAACATTTGGCTTTTCGGTGGCAGCCGATGAGGGATAACAACTTTCTTCATACGGAATAATTAGATTGGAAAGTGTCCCGCTGCGTGAGTAGCGGGGCATTTTTTATGTTTTTTCGCAGATACTTTTGATGTTATGCTAAAAAAATTGTATCTTTGTGCGTTTTTATCGCAAAAAATAATAAAACTAATCATAAAATGGCAACCTTAGAGAAAATCAGGAACAAGTCTGTGCTACTCTTTGTGATCATCATTGTAGCACTTCTTGCGTTCATTTTGGGCGACTTCCTCACTTCAGGCCGTACTTATTTCGGCCATCCTACTACCGTAGCTAAAGCCGGTGGTGTAACCGTGGAATACCAGGACTATCAGAACCGACTCACTCAGATGGGCGAGCAGCTCCGTAACCAGGGCCGCAATTACAGCAACGACGTTCTTACTCAGAATGTTATCCAAGCCCTCCTCACCGAGCAGCTCCTCAAGCAAGAATATAGCGACCTCGGTATCACCGTTACCGACAAAGAACTCACCGAAGCTATGACCGGTCAGTTCCCCCACCCTTCTGCTCAACAGGTTATCTACTACCTCGCTCAGCAGCTCCAGCTCCCCGAAGCATCGGGCGTAACTGTGTTCGACGCAATGCAAAACCCCGCTAAATACGGTCTCCGTCCCGAAATCGGCGACGAACTCCGTCGTATTTGGGCTGCTCAGGAAGTTGAAGTAGAAAACGCTATGCTCAACCAGAAGTTCATGACTCTCGTCAACGGTCTTTATACATATAACAATCTTGACGCAAAGAGCTACTACGATGACAACGCTACCACTCGCGCTATTGCATACGTAAACAAAGACATCGCAGGTATCTCTGACGAAGACATCGAATTCTCTGACGCAGACGTTAAAGCTCTTTGGAACACTGAAAAGCAGAACTATCAGCTCAAAGAAGAAGCTCGCGAAGTTAAATACATCTACGTAAACATCGAACCTTCGGCTACCGACCGTCTCGAAGGCCAGAAGATTGTTGAAAACGCAGTTGTTGAACTCAACGCTAAGCCCGCTACCGAAGGTGTGGCTAACAATAGCAACTTCGTTGTTTCGACCGCATCGGTTACTAAAGACCAAATCAAAGACAAAAAGCTCAACGATTTCATTGCTGAAGCTGAAGTTGGTGCTGCTCAGATTCTTACTAGCTCGCCCGACTCTTATACACTTGCTAAACTTCTCGACGTAACCACCGGTATCGACTCTATCAACGTTTCGATGCTCCAAGCCGCTCCCGAAGTTAACCTCGACAGCCTCGTTGGCGTTATCAACGCCGGTGCTACCTTCGCATCGCTCAACAACGGCTCTACTATCGGCGCACAAGACAGCATCTGGACTTCTCTCGAAGGCGTTGGCATCAACGACAAAACCAAAGCTGCTCTTACCAATGCAAAAATCGGCTCGGCATTCATCTATACTGACTCTGTTCAGGGTCAGGAAATAAAAGTTGTTTACAAGGTTAACAAACGTCATAACCCTGTTAACTTCTACAACGTTGCAACTATCGAATACACCGTCGACCCCTCAGAACAGACTCTCACCGACCTTAAGGGTGCTCTCCGCACATTCGTAAGCAACAACTCTTCTGCTGACGAATTCGTTAAGAATGCAACCGACGCAGGCTACTCTGTTCTCACCGACCAGGTTAGCGCTTCATCGACCGGCATCGGCAACGCTAGCGAAAGCCGCAAGTTCGTTAAGTGGGCTTTAGAAGCAAGCAAAGGTAAAGTATCACCCATGTTGGAAGACGACAAGCAGAGCTACCTCATCGCTATCGCTGTTACCGACATCTACGACGAATACATTCCCTTCACCAGCCCCTCTATTAACACACGACTTACTGCTCGCGCTCGCAACGCTAAGAAAGCCGACAAACTCATGGCTGAATACGCAGGAAAAGCTACCGACCTCGAAGGTTATGCTAAACTTATGGGCGTAGAAGTTGCTGAAGGCAACGTAAACATCACCACTCCCACCCTCCTCAACATCGGCGTGAACGAAAGTGCTCTTCAGGGTGCTATCGCTGCTGCTGAAAAGGGTTCTATCGTTGGTCCTGTTAAGGGTAGCCGTAGCGTTATGGTATTCGAAGTTCGCGACATCAATACCGACAACCGTCCCTTCACCGCTGTTGAATACGGTAGCCGCTTCAACTCTACATTCGGTCTCGGCCGTAACCTCTCAACTCTCAGCCTCCTCCTTGGCGACGAAGAAATCGACAACCGCTCGCTCAACTTCATCCAGGCTGTAGGCGAATAATCAGCTAACTATCAACTCACAATAGGCAGGATCGGCGCAATGCGTCGATCCTGCTTGCGTTATAATACATTACACAAATATCTGTACTAAATTGCCACTTTTGTGTCTTTTTTAGTTTATCATCGGTGATGATAGCAGAAAAATGAGTATTTTTGCAGTATGACAACGAATAATGGCAAGATGAACTGGGCTACGCTAATCAATGACAAGCGTTTCGGGCTCGAAGATTATCACGATGCGAAGAAAAATCTGACTCGCACCGACTTTCGTCGCGACTACGACCGTTTGGTATTTTCGTCGCCTTTCCGTCGTCTGCAAAATAAAACGCAAGTATTCCCTCTGCCGGGTAGTATTTTCGTTCACAACCGATTAACTCACTCGATGGAAGTAGCATGCGTGGGCAAGTCGATGGCAGATAATATAGCTGTGGCTCTGCGACGCAAATATGCCGCTATGGGCGAGTCGACAGAACATTTCGACCACCTCGGCGACATCGTGGCTGCAGCTTGCTTGGCACACGACCTCGGCAATCCGCCATTCGGGCACTCGGGAGAGAAGGCTATCGGCACGTTCTTCAGCGAAGGTGAAGGATTGAAGCTCAAACCCATGTTTACTCATAACGAATGGTGCGATTTAACTCGATTCGAGGGCAATGCCAATGCGTTCCGACTCCTTACACATCAATTTAAAGGTCGTCGCAAAGGCGGTTTTGCCATGACATACTCTACTTTGGCTTCAATAGTTAAGTACCCGTTCGAATCATCGTTGTCGACCAAAGGAAAGTTCGGATTCTTCACCACCGAGAAAGACGATTTCGTCAAAGTTGCCACTGAATTGGGTATGCTCCGCCTATCTGCCGATGGCGAACCGCTTCGCTACGCCCGTCATCCGCTTGTCTACATCGTTGAAGCGGCCGACGACATCTGCTACGAAGTGATGGATATGGAGGATGCTCACAAGTTGAAAATTCTCTCGACTTACGAAGTTACAGAGGCACTTCTCGCCTTCTTCGACGACGAGCATCGAGCACACATGACTTCGGTAATGGAGCACGTATCCGACCCAAACGAAAAGATTGCATACTTGCGCTCATGCGTTGTTGGTGCATTGGTTGAGCAATGTGCACAAACCTTTATCGAGAATGAAGATGCCATACTTTCTGGAACATTCGAAGGCTCGCTTCTTAGCCACACACGCCAACTCGAACACGATGGCTACAAACGCTGCGAAAAGATTTCATACGAACGAATCTACCGTTCTGCCGAAGTTGTCGACATCGAATTAGCCGGTAACCGAATCATCACTTTCTTGCTCGAGCGCCTAGTCGATGCTGTTCTAGAACCTGATCTCAACTACTCGCGTCTACTGCTTGCCAAATTCCCACAGCAGTACGATGTAACGGCACCGACTCAATTTGCAAAAATCCAAGCCGTACTCGACCATGTCTCAGCAATGACCGACGTTTACGCACTCGACCTTTACCGCAAGTTAAATGGCATGTCGCTCCCGGCGGTGTGAGCTTTGGGTTTAGTTATTAGCTTATATATCTCCTCTTACATATCAGATATCCGTTTTCTCCAATGCGATTTCTAACGACACTCATCATATTTCTCTCCGCACTCACTCTCTCGGCAACCACATATACCGTCGAGGATGTGCCCAATGTACACGTTGCCGACAGTGCGGCTTACGTGAGCAATCCCGACGGCATACTCTCGCACACTGCCGTTGCTCATATCAACTCTTTGATGCGCCAAGTGCGACGCACGACCACCGCCGAGCCGATGGTTGTAGTTGTTGGCGACATCGACCCTCAGGATATCGATATGTTTGCCACCGAACTATTCGAGCATTGGGGCATGGGTAAAAGCGATATGGATAACGGCTTGCTCGTCGTTGTAGCCAAAGATATTCGTCGTGCAGCCATCCGTACCGGATACGGACTCGAAGGAGTAATGCCCGACATCGTCTGCAAAGGTATCCTCACAGAGCGTATGTTTCCCGAATTCAAGCAGGGCAACTATGATGCCGGACTTGTGGCAGCAACTCAGGCTATTGCCAACATCCTCACCGACCCCGACGCTGCGGCTGAATTCCGCTCCTCGGAGGCTGATGCCGACTTTGCCGGCAACAAAGATGAATTTACATTCTTCGAGCTATTCATCGACATTGCCGTCTGCTTAGCAATTCTACTTCTTACTATTCTTGTAGTAGTCTACATCGACAATCGCAAGAAATCGGCTTATGACCGTTATAATAGCCTTGTTCCTTTGCGTTTACCCTATATGATGGCATCGTTCTTCGGACTCGGCATCCCTTTGGTGGCACTAATTCCATTAATGATAATTTTATACCGTCTGCGTCATCAGCCACACAAATGCCCCAACTGTGGCTCTATGATGAAAAAACTCGACGAAGTGCACGACAACGACTATCTCACCCCGGCGCAAGACGTGGAAGAGCGTATCGGCTCGGTTGACTACGATGTGTGGTTGTGCCCCACTTGTGGCGAAACCGACATTGAGCAGTACGTCAATAAATCATCGGGATATAAAGAGTGCGCTCGGTGCCACACCTATGCGGCACGTCTCACGCGTCGACGTGTGTTGCGTCAACCCACTACACTCCGTGAGGGCGAGGGTGTCGACGAATTTGTATGTAAAAACTGTGGCAGTGTGTTCTGCACAACTTTTATTATAGATAAACTACCACCCGTAATTATCACCGGTGGCGGAGGTGGCTTCGGAGGTAGAAGCGGCGGTAGTTTTGGCGGCGGCTTCGGCGGTGGGCATACCGGCGGTGGCGGCGCTTCGGGTGGCTGGTAAGCCCGTCCGAACTTTCAACTCTCTCCTCTCGTTTAAAAAGGTAAAAAAGACTGTAGAAAATATATGAGAAAGACGATTCTTACAGCGGTCGTCCTTCTCCTGAGTGGTCTTGCAGCTGATGCAGAGACCGTAGAGAAGGTGCCGTACGGCGATTTCAACAATTGGGTTACTCGTAATATCCAAGAATCGCGTATCATAGGTGGCAAAGTAAAGAAATGCTATGCGATTGCTCCGTCGTGTATTATCAACGGCGACGAACCGTATTCCAATATGGGTGGTTCGCCTTGGGCAACCTCCAATGTAATGGCAAAAGTGGTCGGAATTACAAAAGTAAGCAACTCGGTTTACCCCGACAAACGTGGCGAAGGTAACTATTGTGCCAAATTAACCACCGACATTCATAATGTGAAAGCGATTGGTATCATCAGCCTCGACGTAATGGTCGCTGGCACGATGTTCCTCGGCGAAATGTTTGAGCCGATTCGTTCTACTTCCGACCCGTATGCGAAGATGGAAGTGGGAATTCCCTTCACTCGTCGTCCGAAAGCGCTGCAATTCGACTATAAATTAGTGATTCCGAATGCCGGTATCGTCTATTCGAGCGGTTTCGGCAAGAAAAAGACAAAACCGGGCAAAGATAAAGCAGAGGTGTATATCTATCTCCAACGCCGATGGGAGGATGCCGACGGAAATCTATACGCTCATCGCGTTGGCACTGCTCGCGAGCTCTTCGGTGAGACCACCGACGGATGGGTAAACAATTATCGTCTTAACGTTTGCTATGGCAACATTACAAACAAACCATACTATACCTCCCGAATGGCTCTAATTCCTGAAGAAAAAAGCTACTACGCGCGTAATTCTGTAGGTAAAATGGTGCCCGTCAAAGAAGTCGGATGGGATGATGTTGATGCCACACCTACACACATGCTTATTATGTTCTCGTCGGGCAGCGGCGCGCCGTATACAGGCACTCCAGGCTCTACATTCTGGGTCGACAACGTCGAACTTGTATATTGAAGCGAATAACTTATATTTACGCGTTTTTACGATTTCTCTGAATCATTTTTATTGCGTTAAAATGTTTTTAATATGGTTATACCATTACAACCTTTTTCCAATCTTTTTCTTATCAAAAAGATGGAAAAGAAACCATAATTTCAAAAAGAAACGTATACCATCTACAAATGAGAGTCGCCTGGTATAAAGTATAAACATCAATAGGTCTATCATAATCAAAATTATCAACCTATGCGCAGATTCTACCTACAATAGTTCGTTATGATTGTAAAAAATGATTTTTTATGTCAAAAAGTTTGGCACTTTGCAAAAGAGTACTTAACTTTGCCAACATATAAGCCACGCTCTGTTAATTGAGCTTCAAAAACATCCAATCTAATAGCGATAGGCTTACAATTTCTTAGATTTGTTTAATTAATCATCCGCAAACGCATGAAAAAACTTTACACCTTCCTTGCATCAGCTCTCGTCGCTGTATCGGCATCTGCGTTCAATGCGACTCCTGTCAAGTTTAATACTCCCGTAGACTTCAAAGTCGTCGATGCCAACGAAGTTAAAGCTGAAATCAATAAATCAAACTTCACCGTGTCTGACGTTGCTCAGATTAAGGCAAAAAAAGCTCCCGCAGCTAAGGCTCCGGCTATTAATGAAGAAGTGTCGGGTTATTACGTTACATACAGCTATCAACTCACTGCTACCGCAACTGCTCCAGACATTTCTTTATATCACACTTATGTAGATGTGTATGACGACAATACAGCAATGATTTATGGTTTCTTGGATACGGACCTTGAAATCCCCGCAACATACGACCCCAAGAAAAAAACTCTTTCATTTGAATCGTTAAATTTCGGTTCATACGTTACTGATAAAAACGGTAATAACACCGACATGATGGTTAGTGCCGGTTTGATGGCAGTTAAGGGGGAAGATTTATATTATTCAAATGATGATGTAGTTGTGAATCTCGACCCGGAAAATCACTATATGTATTTTGAATGTCCTAACGATGGCCAATATTATACCGCTATTCTTGCCGTTTTCTATTTTCCTGAAAACATGGAAGAAGACGATTTACCTGAAATAGATCGACTCGTTTTTAACTCTTGGTCTGCCGGATTCAATACAATGGCATCCTGGGTTCAGGACTTAGAGAATGAAGACACGAATGAGATTGAACCGACTGAAGTGGATTGGTATGTCTACGCTTCAGCCAACGCAGATTGTTCTGAAATTTATGTAGAGAATCTTGCTGGAGCGTTCCTTGTTCCAACTGAAGCAGACAACCACCGTATGGTATTCAAAACAAATGCAACTGAAGGTACTGCAACGGCAGATTATTCTCCCATCCTTGGTTATGAAACAAGCGCGGAAGCATTCTTTGTTTGGCCTCTTGACGAAAAAGGCGAACTTGATGCTGAGCCGATTATTACCATGGGACTTTACCACGGTTATACGCAAGATAACAAAAGAGTCGACTTTATGGAGGCCGGTAAAGACGAAGTATTTAGCGTAGCATCTGTATTGGGTGAAGAGTATTACCAGATGCAGAACCTTACAATTATATTCCCCTTCCTCTTGTGGGAAAACACCGGCGTTGACAACGTAGTTGTTGAAGATACCAACGCTCCCGTTGAATACTACAACCTCCAGGGCGTACGCGTAGAAAACCCCGAAAGCGGTCTCTACATCCGTCGCCAAGGCAACGTTACTACTAAAGTTATCCTCTAATAATTAGAGTTAAACAGATATTTCGGGCGTGCTCAGAGGTGAGCGCGCCCGTTTTTTTTCGTGCTGATAGGGGCTGTTTGAAAACTTTTGCGTAATTTCGCTGATTAATAAGGAGTGTATCCCTAAACGATGTTTTATGCAATCTGTTGATAAATACAATATAAACCTGCTTGGCGATGCCGAGCAGGCTCTGCGCATCGGTGCGCTTAAAGAGTTGATGTTGGCAGCGGGTATCTCATATGCCTTGATTCGCGATAATGCCAATATCTACTATCTTACAGGTCGCGTCTTTCGCGGATTCTTGTTTATATCCACTGCACTTGAGCGTCCACGCTACTTCGTTCGTCAGCCAAATCACCTTGAGTCGGCACACAAGGGCGAAGTACACTTTATCCGTAAGCCCGAAGATATCCCGGCTCTTCTTGTAGCCGAGGGTATTACGATAGATGCTGCAGTGGCACTCGAGTTGGATGCAATCTCCTGCTCGGAAGCAAAGCGCCTTGCCGCTTGCTTTGGTCAGCTCCCTGATGCAAATATCTCACCACTTCTCCGTCGCACTCGTGCAGTGAAGACTCCTTACGAGCTTGCTCGTTTACGCGAGTCGGGCATCAAGCAGTCGCAGGTATATTCGCGGCTGCCACACCTCTATCGCGAAGGGATGACAGATGTCGAGTTTCAGATTGAAATCGAACGTGCATCACGCCTTGAGGGCTGCCTCGGTCAATTCCGCGTATGCGGTGCCGATATGGAGTTGTTTATGGGTAATGTACTGACGGGAGAGAATGCCGATACTCCATCGCCATACGATTTCGCTATGGGTGGCGAGGGATGCGACCCTTCGATTCCTGTAGGTGCAAATGGCACTATAATTCGCCCCAATACACCCGTGATGGTAGACGTAAACGGCAACTATAACGGCTATATGACCGATATGACCCGTATGTACATCGACGGCGAACCGTCGGAAGAAGCGCAGCGAGCGCTCGACCTCTCAATTGCTATCTGCGACGCTCTCGCTGCTATGATGCAGCCCGGGGCAAAGGCTGCCGACCTCTACCTCAAAGCTCAGGAGATGGCGGCTGAAGCCGGTATGGCAGATTATTTTATGGGGCACCGCAGTCACGCCGGTTTCGTCGGTCATGGCGTTGGCATCGAAATCAACGAAATGCCCGTACTTGCACCGCATTCGCGCGACATTCTCCAAGCCGGAAACGTCATTGCCGTAGAGCCTAAATTTGTAATACCCGGCATTGGTGCCGTAGGTATCGAAAATACTTATATTGTCGGCGAAACTGTGCCGGCTCAAGCAATTACCACTGCGTCGACCGCTTTTGTGCGTCTTGCATAAACCCGCGATTGCTCAATGAATGTAAAAGAAAAAATAGATACACGCGTATTCCACACAGTCGGAGCCGCTGCCGATTCGCTCGGCAGAGAAGCGTACGTCGTTGGTGGATATGTGCGCGACCTTATCATCGGACGCCACTCTAAAGATATTGATTTTGTTACAGTTGGCTCGGGCATCGAACTCGCCGAAGCCGTCGCTCGCAAAATGGGGAGAGGTGTTCACTTAGCTGTCTACCGCAACTACGGCACCGCTCAACTGAAGCGTGGCGAAACCGAACTCGAATTTGTCGGTGCTCGTCGAGAGTCGTATCAGCGAGATTCGCGAAATCCTATCGTCGAAGATGGTACGCTCGACGACGACTTGGCTCGTCGCGATTTCACCATCAACGCTTTGGCAATCAAAGTTAATGCCGATGGTTTTGGCGATGTGATTGATAAATACGATGGCATTGGCGACATCGACCGCAAGGTGATTCGCACACCGCTCGACCCCGACATAACTTTCAGCGACGACCCGCTGCGAATGATGCGAGCTATTCGCTTTGCAACTCAGCTTCAGTTTGTTATTTCGCCCGAGACATTCGACGCTATCAAGCGCAATGCTTCGCGTATCGAGATTATCACAGCCGAGCGCATTAAAGATGAGCTATATAAGATTATGGCATCGCCAAAGCCCTCTATCGGCTGGAAGTTGTTGCTCGATAGTGGCTTGCTGGCTATAATACTGCCCGAATTGGCGCGAATGAAAGGCATTGATGTCGTTCAAGGTCGTGCTCATAAAGACAATTTCTATCATACAATGGCAGTGCTCGATGCAGTGGCTGCCGCATCTGATAAAGTGCTACTCCGTTGGGCTGCACTCTTCCACGACATTGGCAAACCGGCCACAAAGCACTTCGACCCGGCTCGTGGTTGGACATTCCACAACCACAATTTCGTTGGTGCAAAGATGGTTAAGACCATCTTCCGACGTATGAAATTCCCCCTTGGTACCGACCTCGCTTATGTATCAAAACTCGTCGAGCTCCACATGCGCCCAATTGCCTTGGTTGAAGACGAAGTAACAGACAGCGCTGTTCGTCGCCTTGCCAACTATGCCGAAGAAGACCTCGATGACCTAATGATTCTTGCTCGTGCCGATATAACCAGCCGCGACGAGGCTCGCAAAGCGCGTTACCTCGCCAACTTCGACCTTGTCGAAGAGAAATTCCGTGCAACTCACGAGAAAGACGTGGAGCGCAACCGCAAGAATCCTGTCGACGGCACCGAGATTATGGCACTCTTCGGCTTACCTCAAAGTCCTGAAGTTGGTTTCTTTGCCAAAAGCCTCAAACAAGCAATCAAAGACTGCGAAATCGAAGATACTCGCGTAGCCGCTTTTGCATACCTCCTCAAACTCGCCAACGAACGAGGTTTCAAACCCCTCTACGACCCATTTGAGCGCGAAAAAGAGGCTGAGTGTTAAAATGATAGGTACGCTTTGTAGCAAAATTGCTAAGAAAGTGAATTCGCCGATGGCGAGTTATATAGA
>CAZYYV010000022.1:0-31433 GCA_964651295.1 uncultured Bacteroides sp. | reverse complement strand
GTAGGTGGCGGAGGCGTTTTCTTTTTTGGGGGAGTGTTGAATAAAAAAGCGCAGCGGAATAAGAGGACCGCTGCGCAAGTGAATTATTTTAGAGTTGCTTTTACTGTGGATGTTGTACCGTTGGCTGTAAAGGTGTAGCTATTGCCAGATGTTAGAGAAGGGCAGGTGATAAGTATTGTCGAACCACCTCCAAATCCGCCAGGACCTCCACCGGGACCACCTCCGAAGCCTGGGGCAAATGGACGCCCACCAGGTCCGCCACCGTTATTAGAAGCGGTGTAGTTTTCGGGTACTATAAAATCGGCTAGAGTTTCGTCGCCAGAAGTAATGCTTACTTCATCTCCAGCAGAAAGAGTTGCCGAAGTGCTGATATATGCTTGAGTAGAAGCAGATGTTGTTGGGGTAGAGTGGTGTCCACCTACAGCGATAAGTGTGCCCCCGTTGAAGAAAACGGTGTATCCTTCTTCTTCGTTTGCATCGATGCCGCCCTCAGGCGATCCAGCTCCAAAAGCTCTGATATAGCCCCCGGCGATGTATAAATTGCCATTAGAGTCGATAGCGTCGTTATTTGTAGCCACAACTGTGATATTTCCACCATTGATATACAAGTGGCTTGAAGAGTTAAGACCGTCATCGTAAGCAAATACGTCGATATTGCCATCGTTAATAGTCATTATAGCCTTGCTTTCGATGCCTTCACCACCGTTACCTTTTGTGGAGATGTTAATCGCACCGCCGTCGATGGTGATATTACCATCGGCCTTGATGCCTTTTGGCGAAGATTTGTAGTCGCTATCGAGATTGTCAGAGTTGCCGGTGTAATTGTCGTATGTTACGCCATTGACGTATGCGAACATGCCCCCAGAAGTGTTAACAGAGATATCTCCGCCGCTTACGTTGAGGTTTCCATCGCAGCTAATTCCTTTTCCCCCACTACCGCTAGCAGAGAGTGTGATAGAACCGTCGCTTATAGCAACATTACCATCTGCGCTAATGCAAGTAGATGCTTTCGTTTTTACATCTTCTTCGTCCCACTTGCCCCCGCCTGTCGTGCTGACATTGATTGTGCCGTTGCAAATTACAACGTCGCCATCAGCTTTAAGACCTTTGGATGCAGTGCCGGAAATCGAGACATCTAGCGTCCCCCCGAGAATTGTGATAGAGCCTGTGTCTTCTTCTTCTCGGTCGTTATCATCTTTAAAAGAAGTCTGAATCCCGTCGTCGTCAACGCCCGAAATGGTAAGAGATCCACTATTTAGAGTAAATGACTGATTACAATTTACGCCATCTTTTTCAGCCGCAGTTACAGCAAGAGAAGCCTCGGAGATTGCAATTGATTTTTTTGCGTAAAGACCATGAGAAGAGTGTCCGGCAATAGAGAGGCTTCCCGATCCACTAAAAACGAGTTTTCCTTTGCTTACGAAGCAACCTTTTTGAGATCCGTTAGTGCAGTCGTTGATAGTATTTATAGTTCCATCACTCACTTTTACTGCAGTTCGTTTGCTATTTTGGAGGTTGATAGCAGCCCCTTGAGTACTGGATATGTCGACGCCGTTAAGCACGATAGTCGCTTTGGTCGAAGCATTTAGCTCGAAAGAACCATTGGCAGTTGAACCATTGAGAATGTAAGAGATTTCAGAATCTGCGTCATCTGCTTGGGTGATATATACATAAGCGCCGTCAGTAGCGACATCGACATACTTAATAGCCGAGCCGACAATAGCTATTGTTGCCTCGTTATCGCAAAAGTTGATTGAGACGGTATTGTTTGTTACAGATTTGTTATCTACTGATATATTGGTAATGTCGGATATTGCCAAAGAGCGCCCCATAATTGAGAGTTCGGAGCCGCCATTACTATATGTCATACGTCCTGCTATATTTGCAGGAATATCGTAGGTGATATTATCGGTGCTGATGTGAAGAGTCTGAGCAGATGCCAACACCGGTGCGAAAGCTACGAGTGCGATTGTTAACGACTTCTTCATTTTACAACGAATTTTTCGGTGATACCATTGCTATAACGAGCTATGTAGATGCCAGCCGAAAGAGATGAGGCAGCTTCAGATTTGGTTGCGAATTTGCCAAATGACACACCCGCCATCGAACATACTTCAATCGAGCTATCAGTGTTACTCTCAACAAGATTTACATTGCTAACATCTGCGGCAAAAAACATTTCTGAGAGGTCGCTCAAGGCGAAAGTCTCTTTTTCGGTCGAATTTGTAACTACTAAATTACCGTCGGCTATCGTGAGATTCATATCTTCGATTGCCATAACTCTTAGATTTCCGTCGCCTATACGGAATGCCAAGTAAGGGAATTCGTCTGCTGATGCTGTAGATATTGCGCAAAGCGATAGCAGGCTTATAAGTACTTTCTTTTTCATTAATTGGCGTTTAATTGAATTTGGTTTGATGCAAAATTAATAATTTATTTTCTACTATAGAGTATAACAATCGACAAAATGGCTAATTTTGTGGACTAAAAAGGCGAAAAATGAAAGATGTGTAATTAGACTTAAAAGATTAAACTAGTGAAAATGTGTAGGTTTTTCACTACCTTTGCATTATGAACAAGCAAGAATATATTCAGAAGAATCGCGACTGGTTGGCAGCAAAGGCAGCCGAACCGGGCGTAAAGCCAATTGATAAAGGCATTTATTATAAGGTGGTTAAGAATGGTAATCCCAAATCGCCATCGCCCAATCGTGGCAGTGTTGTAACAGTGCACTATATAGGCTCAACTATCAATGGGAAGAAGTTTGATAGCAGCCGAGGCGGTACAGCACCGGCATTTCGTCTTCGCGAACTTATCCCCGGTTGGATTATCGCCTTGCAAAAGATGCACGTAGGCGACCGCTGGGAGATTTACATTCCGGCAGAACAGGGGTATGGTCGTTTTAGCCAACCGGGTATTCCTGCGGGCTCGACTCTCGTATTTGATATAGAATTACTAGGCGTAGTTTAAGACTTCGCTTGAGTGTTAGGCGTGGCTTTGCTCTGAGTAACTAGATAAACACCGGTGAAAACGAGTACTATAGCCGCGCCGCTAGCTACTGTGAAGTTTCCTAAACCGGCAATGATTGCGATAATTGATGCCACGATTGGCTGAACGTAGTTGTACATCGCCGTAACGGTTGGTCGTAAAGAGCGTTGTCCGAGAGGTAGTAGTAGGTAGCTGATAAATGTAGGACCAACAACGTATGCAGCAATGCCTAGAATCACCGAAGAGTCGATAGCAGTCCAGTCGATAAAGAATTCTTTAATCGAAAATGGAAGAACGACGATGCTTGCAAATGTAAACATCCACTTCATTAGCGTGATAGCGCTGTAGCGAGTGATGAGGTCTTTATAGAGTACGAGATAGAAGCTAAAACTGAGTTGAGCAGTCATAACCAATAAGTCGCCGATCGCAGAGCCTCCGCTTTCGCCTGTAGTGTTGCTTAAGATGAGGATGGAGGCACCCGAGGCACCGAGAAGAACTCCGATTACTTTAAGTTTTGTTACAGCTTCACGCAGGATAATTGCAGCCAATACCATTGTGATGATAGGCATACTGGTAGTGATAATGGAAGCGTTGATAGGCGAGGTTAGATTCAAGCCGAACATAAAGCAAACTTGGTTGACGACTATGCCAAACATAGAGGCGAAGAACATCGAGATCAAGTCGCGTCGGCTTACCTTTTCGGATGTAGTAAATAACGAAAGTACCCAAAATAGAATTGCTGCCCCAATCATTCTGAAGTCGGTCAATAGCATCGACGAAATGCCTCCGAGTAAAATGACTTTTCCGAGAGGAGCAGCAGCCCCCCACATAAATTCGGCGCCTAACATTGCGGCGTGGCCAATGAGTTTCTTTTTTTCCATCGTTGGGTGTTATTTTTTCTTTTTCTTTTTAGAATTATATCGAATTGATGCAAATCGCATTGCAACGAGCCGACGTAGTGCCGGTGTATTGGCGCGTGGATTATCGTTGATAGCGGTGTTGAAGTACTCAACCGCTTCGGTAAATCGTCCAGCTTGAAAAGCTTTGTCGGCTTTGGAAAGCAACCGATCGGCCGATGCGCGACGAAGAGCTTCTTCTTGGTCGCGAGTATCGTTGAAAGTTCGGCTAAATCGCAGCACTTCGGGGTTGACAAAAACATCGCGCGCGTCGATGCGAGTAAGCATCTGTATTCCGTCGAGCGAGGTGCAGCGGCTAAGGGCAACATAAACTTGCCCACCCGCAAAAGCCCCACCTTTTCCGAAGTCGATGTTGATATTGTCGAATGTAAGACCTTGGCTTTTGTGCACAGTGAGCGCCCAAGCCGTACGGAGAGGAAATTGTGTGAACGTGCCTTTTACGCGAGTCGATACAGTTTTCTTTTTGGTATCGTATTCGTAGGATACGTTTTCCCAAATGACAGGTTCGACATCGATTTCGTTGCCGTTTTCGAGGCGAACTGTGAGCTGAGAGTCAGATGCATCTTTGACGATACCAAGAGTGCCATTGACGTATCGACGCTCCATATCGTTGCGCAAAAATATAACCTGCGCTCCTTTTTTGAGGGTGAGATTGAGGTCGGTCGGATATGAAGAAGCCGGGAAATCGCCTGTCAATTCGCCGGTGTACTCGATAGCGGGCGTAGTTAGCGCTTCGAGGTGCATATCGTTGATGCGTTTCACACCGTCGCGCCGTCCGCCGAGTGTCATCACCATTTTATCGGTGTTTTCGTTGATAGTCGAAGTGGTGGCTCTGCTGTTAATAGCGTCGATATCGTCGTGGTTTGGAATACCTAATCGAAAGCGGTCGAGCATTTCGACGAAATCGCTGTCCTTTTGACGATATACTTTTCGTAACTCGATCGAGCTAAGTCCGAAATCGGCAAACACTTTAGCATTGAAGAAGTAGCTATGTGGATATTGACGCTGTAGTATTGCTTTGTCTTCGTTAGTAACGACCGGTTCGAGTTGGAAAATATCGCCAACGAGAAGCAATTGTTTGCCGCCGAATGGTTTGCGTCGATCGCCTCCAAATGTGCGGAGTATGCGGTCGACTAAGTCGATAACGTCGGCTCGTACCATCGATATTTCGTCGATAACGATTAGCTCGACTTCTTTGTATAGCTTGATACTGCGTCCGGTGAGTTTGAGTCGGTCGCGTAGACGAGCCGGAGCAAATTCAGGATCGTCAGGTAATACAGGTTGTAGTGGAATTCGGAAAAAAGAGTGGAGAGTCTGCCCACCAACATTAATAGCGGCGATGCCGGTTGGAGCCAGCACCACCGACTTTTTAGCCGTATGGCTGATGATATATTTAAGAAACGTAGATTTACCCGTGCCAGCCTTGCCCGTCAGAAACACCGAGCTGTCGGTCTCCTCGATAAGACGGAGAAGAGAGCGGAACTCGGGGTTTGTCATGTCGATAGAGTCGGAAGAGGCTTTGTCGACTGCGAGTTTTGGCTTGGCGGGGGTCATCAATCTTCGATTACTTTTAGAAGTTCGCTACCAACGCGCTCGTTGAGGTCGCGAGGGTATCGAATTTCAGAGTAAATTTGTGCAAGTGTTTGCTTCCCGTTTTCTTTGATAAAACGCTTAGACTCGTCGAGACCTTCTTTTTCGGCGTAGTAGCTATCGATGTCTACAGATGTGGCATCGTGGTAGACTTCTCGATGAACGATTGCTGAAAGAGGTAGACGGTCGGAGAGTTTTTTAGTGTCATCTTCGGTCGGATAACCGACTGCAATCGAGAACAAAGGTATGACATTGTTGGGAATCTCAAGTGCTTTGCGGAAGCCGTCGAGGTTATATGTGACGGTGCCGAGATAGCAACAACCAACACCCGACTGCTCGGCAGCACATACAAATTGCTGAGCGAAAATCGTAGCGTCAATTATGGCTGTGAGACGTCCGCCGGCGTTATCGAGACTATTACTAGCTTGACGTTCGTTGCACCACTGACCAAAACGGCGAACGTCGGCACAGAACGTTAGCAGTGCGTCGCAGTTCTTTGCTGCCGGTTGGTTGAAGTGCAGCGGAGCAATAGCTTCTTTGCGAATTGCATCGCGTGTTACGATAACGGAGTAAAGCTGCATATTGCCTGTAGAGGGGGCATGAGCTGCAGCATCGAGGAGATGGTCGAGCTCTTCGTCGGAGACGTGTCGAGTCGAAGAATACGAGCGAACGGAAGCGCGACTGAAAAAATGGTCGAGATTAGTCATTATCTTGCTCAATACGTTTGAGTGTCATCACTTCTTCGTTTTCGCGGTTGTAAAGTACAACTGTATTTTTGTGTTTTCCTGTTTTTGCAGTTTTGCTTTCTTCAAGAGCAACGAGAATCATTCGTTCCTGGTTTTCCTTAGGGCATGCCATGCGAGTGATTGCCATATTTGAGAAGTCGATGGCATTTGATAGTTGAGGATTGATATAGAGGTCGCCATTGAAGAAATTGCAACCGGTGTTGCCGTGAACTTTTAGCTCCGCGATATCGATGAAGATATTAGCTTCTTCATCGTTTACCTTTTTGCCATCTACTGTGGTGATGCGCCAATGGCCGTTTAGAAACTCCATGTTGTGTCGGCGGAGAGTCATCAAAGTTTTGCCGTTTTCATCTTTAAAGTAGAGGAAAGTGTCTTGACCAATATTTTTGCAGTCAACGAAAGGAAATTTATTTTCATTGAATTGCATTGTAATAAGAGCTCCGTACTCAACGTCCGGGCAGTATTTCATTGTAGTGAGGACGTGTGCGAAAGCAAGTGTTCCATCGTTACGTAGTGCGTAGTCGCCGTTGATTACGTTGCAACCGTCGTATGCGTAGAATCGACCTTCAGGGTCAAAATTTACATATGGAGCGTCTTCGTCAACGGTAATTTCAGTCGAACCGACAGATGCGATTATCCACTGACCACCCGAAAGCACTTCCATCGAGGGTTTGTTGTGGTTTGTTTTGTTATTCGACTCTGTAACATCACTTCTAGAGTCGTTCTTTTCTCCTTTTTTCTTCTTTTTATTGTTGTTGTAGTCTACCTTTGGAGTTTCAACAGAAGTGCTGTTGTTGCCTTCAGTTTCAGCGCCGGTAATGCTTTTAACCAGCGAACAAGAGCTGAGCGAGAGAGATGCTGCTAAGATGGTGGCTGCGATAATTTGGAAGTTCATGTTCGTTATGTTTTTATTTCAATGTGTAAAGTTACTGATTATTCGTGACTTGAATTATCTCAGCCTTTACAAAAAGTGTTAACGAGATGAAGAATGTAAAAATAAGCCTCGTACAGGGTGTGTATGAGGCTTATGAAAAAGAACCGTAGTGTGGCTGTATCGTTAGAATCTAATCGCGAAGCTTACGCTAATCGGGTTAACGGCTTCGCAACGATATTGGTTTGTAACATGTTGGTCGAAGGCTGCGCTAATACGATACTTGTCAAAGTTGTATGCCAAGCCAAATCGCCAGGTTATACCCAATGATAATTGAGATTTTCATAATCTGCTATTGATGTATATTTCACTGTCGGACCGGTGATGAAAGAAAGGCCTTTGTAGATATTCACTCCCAAGTTAGCTCGTAGGTTTGCGTAGAAACCATTTCATTGTGGGATGATGTTAGTGATGATTTCGAAGTTCTTGAAGCACCGTAAATTTATGAATAACAGTAACAAAATATCAACTTCATTGTGTTTAAAAAACACAATTGTGTAATACTAAGGTGTTGATATAAGTTACGTTACTCTCATATAATACCGGCGTTGCTCGGGAGATAGTTTTTCGATGGCGTATCTTAGCATAGTGCGTGGCATCGATGCGGCGTATTTGTTGAGAAAATTGAGTAATTCGTTTAGGCCACCGCGTTTTCCAACTTCGCGGAGCATCCAACCGCAGGCTTTGTGTATAAGGTCATGACGGTGCGTAAGCAGTGAGGCTGCAATGGTGAGGATGTCGTCGAAAAATCCGTATTTGATTAGCGTCCAACAAGCTACTACGCCTACGCGTTGATGCCATAATTTGCCATTCATCGCAGCAAGTGTATGAAGGATGTGGCGCTCTGATGGATTGCCGACAAGATAGTCGCCGAGAATTTTAGGTGCAACGAGGTCAACGAGATCCCAATTGTTGCCGCGATCAATTATCGATAAGTAGAATTCGATTATGGGTTTGACATCATCGCGACGTCGTTTTGCGGTTTTATAGATTTCGATGAGGAGAAGTAATCCGGCAAGGCGAATTTCATGCCACGGCGATGCTGAAAGATGTTCGACGTCGTTAAGCGTTGCATTGTGGCGATATTCGGCGACGACGGCTCTAGTCTGCGGTACTTTTAGTCCGAGAAAACAGTCGCCTTCGCCATATTCACCGACTCCGGTGCGGAAGAAACGCATTAACTGCGTTGCTTGCACCGAGTCGGCTTGAGATGTGAGAAGTTTGTTAATCGTTTGATACAGTGGTTGAGTCATTCGATGGGAATGCATTCTGAAGTCGTTCGATTTCCGCTGCAGTTACGGGTATTACCGAGCCGTGACGAGGATGGAAATTCATCTTCACTTCGCGGTTGATAACTGTAAACGAGTCGAGGTCGCACGATTCGCAGAATTCATAACGTCCATTCATATAAACATCGTACATGAGGATGTATTTATCGGAGTTAAGAAGTTTGAAAGTACCCGAACCTTCGACAGCATCGGAGGTTTGCTGCTTGTATTCCGGTTGTTCGAGCCATTCGCCAGATGTAAGAGAGCGAGTGGTAGCTTTCTTGATGCCGTTGCCATGACCTTCGGTCTTGTAGAAGAGGTGGTAAACACCATCTTTGTAAACGATGTCGCCGTCGATGCACGATTTCTTGTTTTCGGGGATGAATAGTGGCAGTGGATCGCCTTCGAGGTCAGTAAAATCAGCATTGGCGTATGCGTAGTAGATGATGTCAGGACCATCGCCATGCTGCATTGACCAATATACTAGGTATTTACTAGCTTCGGCGTCGAAGATTACTTGAGGCGCCCAAACACGCTTGAGATCTTCGTGTCCTTCATAACGTTTTTGGATGTTGATTACACTTGAAGACCAGTTGACAAGGTCGTTCGATTTAAGCAGTACCATCGCGCGGTTTGAGTCCCAACCTTTGCACGAAGTCATGTCGGTAACGACCATGTAAAAAGTAGAGTCGCCTTGGCAACGGAGTATAAACGGGTCGCGCACGCCACCGGTTTCGCTGATTTCGGGCGAACTGATTACGGGGTTGTTATTGTTGAGGGCTTTAAAGTCGAGGGTTGTATCGCTGATAGCATAGCATACCTGTTCTTCTTCGGGGGCATTGCCAGTAAAGTAAGCGAATAGATAGCCGGCATATTGCGAATTGTCGTTTTCAGTAGTATTTGACTCTGTCTTAGAGCAAGAAGTCGCCAACAAAGCAGCGGCAAGAAGTGTAGGGCAGAAAAATCTTTTCATAATTTTAGATATGAGGGAAGGTAGAGTGGAGAATGGTAGCTATAAAAGCGGAATTTAGTTTTCCGTTTTGATAGCTTCGAGCATTTCGTCGTATTCGGCCCAATCTGGGTCGTTTTCGGCGTAAATGCGTAGAGGGAGAAGGGGTAGAGCAGAGAGAGAGTAGTTGAGGAAACGATTGAAAATCTCGGTGGAGAAGGTGTAGAATATCCAATTGCGCTCCGATGCGCCGGTGTATATACCTGTGAGGATTGCAGTATTCTTACCTTTGAGATTTTTTTGGAATGATTCGGTGATTTGTTCCATCATAACGGCGGTTTCCTCATCGGGGAATCCGAGAGATCCAGATGGAGAGTATGGCAGAGTGATTTCTACGCGGATGTTATATTTTTCGCGGCTGCGAAATTTTGCAACGTCGAGGTTGGCTGTAACGATGATTGTATTACCTTCGTCGTCGCAGGTAGGTATGGTTGTCCAATCGTCTTTTTCTGCCATAATATTTATTGTTTTATATTATTCGATAAAAATAAAAAGGCATGGTCGGAGTATAAGCCGGGTTATGTGGTAGCCGTACTTTCGCTGATGCGAGATGCGAGCTACCGTCCGTCATTTATCTGCCTCAAGCGAGGCCACTATGCGCAGTCTACCCCCCGACAATGGACGAGCAGCCCTTAAATGCCGGTATACTTGACCTTGCAACCCATAAGTTGTGCGCCCGATGCCGTTGCCGACATCGACCGTGAGCTCTTACCTCACGTTTTCACCCTTACCGGTGCCGTAGCACTTAGGCGGTTGTTTTCTGTCACATTAAACCCTACCGTTACCGATAGCTTCCCGTTAGGAAATATGGTGCTCTATGTTGCCCGGACTTTCCTCACGCCCTATATATTAAAGACGCGCGACGGA
The DNA here is from genome assembly GCA_964651295.1 of uncultured Bacteroides sp. Lineage (GTDB taxonomy): Bacteria > Bacteroidota > Bacteroidia > Bacteroidales > Muribaculaceae > CAG-873. The sequence goes on along the minus strand of CAZYYV010000022.1, from coordinate 21,117 downwards.
CCCTCCGGCCATGCTTTTATATGATCTTATTGCGTTAGTATCCTTTGATTACGCCTCGTTTAGAGTCGTGAACGAATTGGAGAATCATGTTACGTTCTTCGCTTTCAGGAACTTCGGTTTCGATTCGCTCAACGGCTTCGCTGATGTTCATCTCACTGAGGTAAAGCAGGCGGTAAATCTCCTGAATCTCGTGGATGGTTTCGTTGCTGAAATTGCGACGGCGAAGACCTACAGTGTTGATTCCGGTGTAGCTGATAGGCTGACGCGCCGCCATGACGAAAGGAGGAACGTCTTTGTTAACCAAAGAACCGCCTTGGAGCATTACGTGAGCGCCGATGCGGCAGAATTGGTGAATGAGGCTGCCACCGCCAATTACGGCGAAATCGTCGATAGTTACTTCTCCGGCAATCTGCGATGCATTACTGATAATGATGTTATTGCCGACGATACAGTCGTGAGCGATGTGGCTATATGCCATAATCAAGTTGTTGTTGCCTACTACGGTCTTGCCGCGCGCATCTGTACCACGATGAACGGTTACACATTCGCGGAGTGTAGTGTTGTCGCCAATTATGGCGAGTGTTTCTTCGCCATGGAATTTGAGGTCTTGTGGGATAGCGCCAACAACGGCCCCAGGGAAGATTTTGCAATTCTTGCCTATGCGCGAGCCCTCGAATATCGTAGCATTGCTATAGATATGAGTGCCTTCGCCGATTTCGACGTTTTTGTCGATATACACGAAGGGTTCGACTACAACGCCCTCTGCTAATTTTGCATCAGGGTGTACGCAGGCTAAGGGATGTATCATACTCTCAATTACTTGTTTTTAATTATCTGTGCCATGAATTCGCATTCGCATACAACTTTTTCGCCAACGAATGCGATACCTTTCATTACAGCCATGCCGCGACGCAATGGTGTCATGAACGATACGTGGAAAATAAGTGTGTCGCCGGGAACTACTTTCTGACGGAATTTGACGTTGTCAATCTTCATGAAGTAGGTCGAATAGCGTTCGGGGTCATCAACGGTGCCGAGAACGAGCAAGCCACCGGTCTGAGCCATTGCTTCAACCAAGAGAACACCGGGCATTACGGGTTCTTGAGGGAAGTGCCCTTGGAAGAAAGGTTCGTTGGTGGTAACGTTTTTTACACCAACGATATAGTGTTCGCTCTTATCGATTACTTTGTCGACGAGCAAGAAGGGATAGCGGTGGGGGATGCAACGACGAATTTCGTTATTGTCCATCAAAGGCTCTACGTTGGGGTTGTAGATAGGAGCCTGTACTTCTTGACGTTTAATGTCGCTGCGGAGTGCTTTCGAAAGCTTTGCGTTGATGGTGTGGCCGGGCTTTGTGGCAATAATGCGGCCTTTGAGGGGACGACCGATGAGTGCGATGTCGCCAATGAGGTCCATCAATTTGTGTCGGGCGGGTTCGTTGGGAGCCGAGAGGGGGCGTTCGTTGATGAATCCGAAAGCCGAAGCATCATGGTGAGGAACACCGAGGAGGTCGGCAAGCTGGTCGAGTTCGTCCTGTGTTTTAGGGGTTTCGTATATAACGATGGCGTTATCGAGGTCGCCGCCTTTGATGAGGCCGGCTTTGAGTAGCGGTTCGATTTCGCGCACGAAAACGAATGTACGAGCGCTCGACACTTCTTCACCAAAGTCGGTGATGTGGTCGAGTGTTGCATATTGGTTGGCGAGAACTTCGCTCTCGAAGTTTACTTTAACGTCGAGGCTAAATTCGTCGTCGGGGAGGAGCATAAGTTTAGAGCCAGTTTCGGGGTCAATAACTTCTACTTTGCGCTTAACGTAGTAGAAATCTTTATCCGACGCCTGTTCTTCTGTGCCAACACTTTGGATTGCATCGTAGAATGGTTTTGCGCTACCGTCGAGGATAGGCATTTCGGGACCGTCGACTTTGATAAGACAGTTGTCGATACCGCAAGCGTATAGAGCTGCCATAGCGTGCTCGATTGTGCTGATGGTAACGTCGCCTTTACCGATAACGGTGCCGCGCATTGTCGATACGATGTTATCGGCTAATGCGTCGATTACGGGCTGACCTTCAACGTCGATACGCTGGATTTTATAGCCGTGATTATCAGGTGCGGGGCAGAATGTGGCCTTGAGTTGCGCGCCGGTGTGAAGACCTTTGCCTTCGAGGGTAAATTCGCCCTTAAGAGTTAACTGTTTCATATAAAATATTGAGGATATGAGTTGTGAGGATTATTTCTTTTCGTTTAATTGACGTTCGAGTCGGTCGACTTTTGCAACTAATTCGGCAAGGCGTTTTGAAGAAGCTATCATGCGTGCATACTCACCCATCGGCATAGCCGGACTGCCCATAATACGGCTGTCGGATGCAACGCTCTTTGGGATACCGCTCTGTGCTCCGATGCTTACTCGGTCGCCAACAGATATGTGTCCGGCTATACCAACTTGACCACCAATCATACAGTTGGATCCGACCTTGGTAGAGCCTGCGATGCCTACTTGAGAAGCCATTACGGTGTCGTGGCCGATTTCGACGTTGTGAGCTACCTGAATGAGGTTGTCGAGCTTGACTCCGCGGCAGATGTGGGTGTGTCCCATCGTCGAGCGGTCGACTGTAGTGTTAGCACCGATTTCTACATCGTCGTCGATTGTAACAATTCCGAGCTGCGCAATTTTGTGATATACGCCATTGGCATCGGGTGCAAATCCAAAACCGTCAGATCCGATTACTGCACCAGCGTGGATGATACAGCGAGCTCCAATTTTGCAACCGTAGTATACTTTTGCACCGGGATAGAGAATAGAGTCGTCGCCAATTGTAACACCATCGCCAACATATGCACCCGGATATATTTTGACGTTTTTGCCGATTTTGGCACCTCGTGCAATATAGGCAAATGCACCTACATAACATCCTTCGGGGATTTCGACACCTTCGGCAATGTGTGAGCCTTCTTCAATACCTTCGTAGTGAGGTTGGAGCGCTTGCGCCGCAACGTTCATGAGAGTGGCAAGGGCAGAGTATGGATTGTCGACGCGAATGAGGGTCGCTTTTACCGGTTCTTCGGCTTTGAAATCCCGACCAACCAAGACAATCGATGCCTCGGTATTGTAGATATAATGGGTGTACTTCGGATTTGCTAAGAATGTGATAGTTCCACAACGAGCCTCTTCGATTTTTGCGAAGTCGCTCACCGCAACGGTGCCGTCGCCTTCGACTTCACCGCCAATATATTGGGCTATTAGTTGAGCTGTTAGTTGCATATATAATTAGTTGGCGAGCCTGCTCGCAATTTTTCAAGATGCAAAATTGCTAAAAAAAATCGATATACACATTATAAATACCTGAAAAAGTAACAAAATGCAAATTTTTGTAGAAAAATGAAATAATTTTTTTGTATTGTTGTGATAGATTTAGAATCTTTGCAGTATCTTTACTCGATAAAACAACTTATGAGTTATATTATGGATTACGATAAGATAATCGCAGAGCGTGCAGAGCATGTATTTGATGTGATGGCTGGCAGAGTGTCGCCTAATGATTTGGTGCGTATCAAAAAAGCGTTCGAGTTTGCTAAAGAGGCTCATGCAGCGCAAAAACGCAAGACTGGCGAGCCATATATCTTGCACCCCATAGCAGTCGCTACTATTGCCGCCGAGGAGCTTATGCTTGGAGCTCATCCGGTGATAACGGCATTTCTTCACGATGTTGTTGAAGATACCGATTATACTATCGATGATATTCGTCGTCTTTTTGGTGATGATGTAGCATTTTTGGTTAATGTCGTTACTAAGCAAAAGAAGGATAAGTACACTGAGTCGAAACAAGTCGATAATTTCCGTCAAATGCTCGACTCGATTCAGTATGATACTCGCCCATTGTTAGTCAAACTTGCCGACCGCCTCCATAATATGCGCACGCTTTCGTCGATGCGTCCCGACAAGCAGATGAAGATAGCTGCCGAGACCGATTATTTCTACGCTCCGCTAGCTAATCGTTTGGGCTTATATCATGTAAAGACAGAGCTTGAGAATTTGGGGTTCCGTTTCCGCTGTCCGCACGACTACGAAGAAATTTCGTCGCTCATTGCTCGCGACGAAGCCGCTCAGCACGATCGTTTAACTGTTTTTGTCGACCAAATCCGAACGACTCTCAACGATGCCGGCATAAATGTAGATGTCTATATCGAGTATCGTCATCCGTATAGCATCTGGCGAAAGATGCATAAGCAAGGAGATGACTTTAACCATCTGAAATATCGCCACTTCACGGAGATTATTTTCGATGATATACCCGATGGACACTCTGAAAAAGATATGGCATTGCGCATCTATTCGGTGCTTACCGATCGCTTTAAAGAGAAACCCGGCGGTATATCGAATTACATCGATTCGCCTAAAGAAAACGGCTATCAGAGTTTTCATGTCAAACTATTGGCCGACTTTGGTCGTTGGCAAGAAGTGCATATCAGTAGCCGTCGTATGATTAGAGACTCTCGACTTGGCTGTGTCTCGAATCGCTCTGAAGACAATATTCGTCGTTGGATTGAAAAATTCCGTCGGAACCTCGATGATATTGCGCGTCAAGGATTTGAAGGCAAGAATTTTATTGAAAATGTAGTTACCTCTTTCTATAATGATGATATAATGACCTTTACTCCGAAAGGACTGTCGGTAATATTGCCTCAGAAAGCAACAGTACTCGACTTTGCCTTTGAAGTGAAGACAATGCTTGGGTTGAAAGCTAAATATGCTCGTATTAACGGATTTCTTGCATCGATTAAAGCGCCATTGCGTCGAGGTGATGTTGTAGAGATATTTACCGATGAGTCTTGTAGTCCTAAAGCAGATTGGCTCGATTCGGTGGTAACATATAAAGCCAAAAAGGCAATTCGTTTGAGCTTGGCTCATCGTCCTAATTCGCCCTATATTCGATGTCCTAAGTGTATGCCAATTCCGGGTGAAGAAGTGGTAGGCTTTATGCACTCAGGAGACGACCGCGTGACGATGCACAAGCGCGACTGTCCGGCTGCGATAAGTCAATCGTCGCAGTGGGGCGATGATATCGTATCGGTTGAGTTTGAACCCGATGATACGCTTTATCCTGTAACAATAGTTGTTCGAGCAGTCGATCGCTACCATCTTCTTATTGATTTGGTCGATTGTATCACAAATGAATTACATCTGGCTATCAATAGTTTCAATACCGATACTGTTGATTCGCTCGTGACTTGTCGAATGTCATTTGCGGTTCATTCGTACGATGAGTTGCAAGTGATAATCAAGCACATTTCGGCTATTCCGGACGTAGACGAAGTAAAAAGAGAGTAGTACTATATCATCTATATATGCCTTAAAATATTGGTGAAGCTTTTTTGGAAGTCGGCAATTATGTCGGCTTCTTTTTTGTTGTTTCAGCTCGAATTTTACAAAAACTAAATGTTTTTGATAAAACTGTGAAACATTTCTTGTCGAATTTTGCAGCGTCAAATCAAAACCAATCACAGTGAAAAAAGTAATGTTATTCATTTTGGCCTTGATTGCAATGAGCGTCACAATGACTGCTGCAGAAAGTTCTGTAAAAGGAATATTGAAAGGCCACATTCTTGACAATGAACGCAATCCTCTTCCCGGTGCCGTTGTAATCATCGATGGAAACAAGCAATCGGTAATTACCGATATCGATGGTTTTTACTCGTTCTCAAATCTTTCATCGGGCAATCACTCTCTCAAAGTAACCTATGTTGGCTTTTTGCCTGTAAATATGAATGTAAGTGTCGAAGCTGACGGAACGAACGAAGATATTGTAATGACAGATTCGTCGCAAGAACTCGGCGAAGTACTCGTAACCGGTGTGTTTTCGGGTCAACAACGAGCTATTAATTCTCAGAAAAACAATGTTAATATTACCAATGTCGTTTCTGCCGACCAAATTGGTAAATTCCCTGACTCAAATATTGGTGATGCGTTAAAGCGTATTAGTGGCATTAACGTGCAGTATGACCAAGGCGAAGCTCGTTTCGGACAAGTGCGTGGCACTCCTGCCGATTTTAGTTCGGTTACGATTAATGGTTCTCGTATTCCATCGGCAGAGGGCGATATTCGCAACGTGCAGCTCGACCTCATCCCTTCTGATATGATTCAGACTATTGAGGTGAATAAAACATTGATGTCGGATCAAGACGGAGACGCTATCGGTGGTTCAATTAATCTTGTTACCAAAAATTCTCCCCAGCGTTTTACGCTTTCAGCAGTTGCCGGTTCTGGATATAATTGGGTTAGTCGTAAGGCGCAGATGAATTTCGGCTTGACAGTCGGAAATCGTTTCTTTGATAATCGTTTAGGTTTTATGGCGTCGGTGTCGTACAACAAAGCACCTTCGGGCTCGTATAATACTGAATTCGTTTGGGAAAAAGATGACAACGATAATGTATATATAAACGACTATCAGATACGTCAGTACTACGTTACTCGCGAGCGTCAGAGCTACTCGTTATCACTCGACTACGTTTTCAACGACTTCAATAAAATCTGGTTTAAGGGTATCTTTAACAACCGAAATGACTGGGAAAATCGCTATCGCACAACTTTAAAAGATATTTCGACTAAAGGAGTTGCAGACGTGCGTGTCCAGACGAAGGGCGGTTCGACCGACGAAGATAATGCTCGCTTGGAGAAACAGCAGACTATGGACTTTACTCTCGGCGGCGAGAATCGTTTAGGTATTTTTGACCTCGATTGGAAAGTGGGCTACGACCGAGCCACTGAAGATCGCCCAAATGAACGTTATATCGATTATCGTCTTAAAAAACAGCATTTCGCGATGGATATTTCAGATCCTCGCGAACCATTTGCAGTTCCTGAAGAGGGTTCGACAATGTTGCTGAACGATAAATTTTCGTTGAAAGAACTTACAGAGCAGCAAGAAGCTATTGTAGAAGAAGATTTCAAAGTAGCGCTTGATTTCAATACCAACCTTAGCGAACGTAGTAAGCTCAAATTCGGTGCCAAATTTGTCAATAAGACAAAGAAGAAAGATATCGACTATTACGAATATACTCCCATCGATGAGGATGGCTTCGATGCGACTTCATTTGCGAATACTTCAAATCAATCTACCGATCGCTTTATGCCTTCGGCTAAGTATCAAGTTGGTACTTTCTTTGACAAGGAATATCTCGGTGCGCTCGACCTCAATAATCCGTCGTTATTTGAAAAAGAGCAAGTGCCGGAGGAGCTAGCCGGTAACTACAACGCTCGTGAAAATGTTACTTCCGGATATGTGCGACTATCATCTAAAGTGTCTGATAATGTTGATTTCATTGGTGGTCTTCGTGTCGAAAATACCGATTTGAAGTACACAGGACGCGTATTCGATGAAGACGAAAATACAGTTTCGCGTACCGACCCTGCTACTTCAAGTTATATTAACTTCCTCCCTTCGCTACTTTTCAAGGTCGAACTCGCAAAAGACTTTGTCCTCCGTGCCGGTTACAATCAGTCGCTTTCTCGCCCCAAATACTCAGCAATTGTGCCCGGTATGAATATCAAACGCGGTGATAACGAAATCGTTATCGGTAATCCCGACCTCAAGGCAACTACTTCGCATAACATTGATATCAGCACCGAGTACTATTGGAAATCAATCGGTCTCGTATCTGGCGGCTTGTTCTACAAGCACATTGACGGTTTTATTGTCGACGAGGTGGCTTTCAATCATGAATACAACGGCAATGTTTGGACTAAATTTACTCAACCTAAAAATGGTGGTAATGCAAATATATTCGGTGTCGAGATGGCTTATCAGCGCGATTTTAGCTTCATTACACCTGAACTCAAATGTATCGGTCTATATGGCACTTATACCTACACTTACTCGCGTGTAACCGACTTCAATTTTGAAGGTCGCGAAGATGAAAAAGGCCTAAGTCTTCCAGGCTCTCCCGAGCATACAGCTAACTTGTCGCTATACTTTGAAAAATCAGGTATTGCAGCTCGCCTCTCGTATAACTACGCGTCGGCTTTCATCGATGAAATGGGTGTTAGTAAGTTCTACGATCGCTACTACGATGATGTTCAGTACCTTGATTTCAACGTCAGCTACACATTCGGTCGCAAAACCAAATTTACAATCTTTGCCGATTGTACCAACCTTCTCAATCAGCCGCTACGATACTATCAAGGCTCAAAAGACTTCACTATGCAGCAGGAATACTATGGTGTGAAAGTTAATGGTGGTATTAAGGTTAAATTCTAAGATTCAATAAAATTATGATACGTAAAATACTATTTACATTTGCACTAATCGTCGGCTTGTCTGCCAATGCGCAGAATGTCGATGCTTGGAAAGATTGCAAAGGAGACGTCAATTTTGTAGTAGCAAACGACCTCGGTCGAAACGGATACTACGACCAGAAGCCAATCGCCGAACTGATGGGTGAGGTCGCTGATGCAATCGGTCCTGAAGCCGTCCTTGCCCTTGGTGATACTCATCACTTCGATGGTGTTCAGAGCGTATCCGACCCTTTGTGGTTGACCAACTATGAAACAGTCTATTCGCATCCCGAATTGATGATTGCGTGGAATGCAATCTGTGGCAATCATGAGTATCGAGGCAATACTCAGGCGGTGATTGACTATAGTACGGTGTCGCGCCGATGGGAGATGCCTGCGAGATATTACACTAAGACTTTTGAGAATAACGGCACTTCTGTTCGAATCGTATTCCTCGACACAACTCCGCTAATGACCAAGTATCGGAATGATACCATCACCTATCCAGATGCTTGCAAACAAGATGCGCAAGTGCAACTCAACTGGCTTGAGCAGACTCTGGCATCGGCAAACGAAGATTGGGTAGTAGTTGTCGGTCATCATCCAATCTATGCCGATACGAATAAATCTGATTCGGAGCGACTTGATATGCAGCGTACCGTCGACCCAATATTGCGTAAATATAACGTGCCGATGTATATTTGCGGACACATACACAATTTCCAACATATAGTTAAAAAAGGTAGTACGGTTGATTATATCGTCAATACCTCGGGTTCATTATCACGTACGAAAGTAAAAGCAATCGATGGTACTCAGTTTGTCAGCGGTGCTTCGGGATTTTCAATCCTCAATGCTTCGAAGCATAAACTTACCCTCTCGATGATTGATAAGAATGGCACTATTATTTATAAATTAGAGAAAGAGAAATAAAATTCTTTGTACTCAATGAAGAAGTCGGCAGACCGTGAGGTTTGCCGACTTTTTTTGCGTTACTAAGAATCTGCTGATTATTATGTGATTCTTTGATTGTATATTTGCACTATGAAACGTATTTTTATCTAAAATAATATGACAATTCAACAAATAACGTTTAGTCCTACCGGAGGCACACGTAAAGTGTGTGAAGCTCTTGCCGAAGGTTTCGGCTGTAGCATTGAAGCGACGGAATTATGTCTTAAATCCAATCTATTGGCATTGCCAACAATAGCTCAGGATGATATTGTAGTTATTGGAATGCCGGTTTTTGCCGGACGAGTTCCGTCGATGGCAGTAGAACGCTTTAGAAGTATCAAGAGTAATAACGCTCGTTGCGTGATAGTTGCAGTGTATGGCAATCGCGAATACGAAGATGCTCTTGTTGAGATGCAAGATGTAGCTACTGAATTAGGTTATAGAGTAATTGCCGCGGTTAGTGCAATTGCCGAGCATAGTGTTGTTCGCGAATTTGCTACCGGACGTCCAAATATTGAAGATATAGCAGCACTATCATCCTACGCAAAACGAATTACGCAAAAGATTGAATCTACAAGCATATATACAGATCTTCGATTACCCGGCAATCGGCCGTACAAAGATGTAAAGCCGGGGCCGAATCCTAAAGGCGATGAAACATGTATGGGATGTGGTGTTTGCGCCGAAGAATGTCCTGTAGATGCGATTCCAATCGATAAACCTCAATTGGTTGATGAAGCGGCTTGTATTTCGTGTATGCGATGTGTAGCCGTTTGTCCAAGTAAATCGCGCACTATTGGGCCAATTGCAGCAATGCTTGCCGAACGCCTTCGTTTGATCTGCAAGGAGCCGAAGCAAAACGAACTATTTCTATAAGTTTCAAAAAAACGCCGCACAATCGGATGACTGTGCGGCGGTAATTTTTATTTATGTTCGAGTCTTGCGCATAGACTCGGCATACTGAATCGCTAATTACTTTTTGTTGCGAACAGCGTAGCGGCTCATGAACTTGTCTACGCGACCTGCGGTGTCGACGAGTTTCTGCTTGCCGGTGAAGAAGGGGTGTGAAGAGCTGGTGATTTCAAGCTTCACGAGGGGATAAGTTACGCCATCAACCTCGATGGTTTCGCGGGTAGCTACGGTCGAACGAGTGATAAAGATTTCGTCATTCGACATATCTTTGAATACCACTTCGCGATAGGTTGAAGGATGGATGTCTTTTTTCATTGCTGTTTATCTCTTTAATACGTATTAATCAGTTACTAAATCAGTGTTGGTAAGACACTTTTTTCGTAATGGCTCGCAAAGGTACGTATTTTTATCGAATTGTGCAAATTTTTCTTAGAAAGAGTAGCTGATACCGATAGCGGGGATGATTGCAGTTACCTTGTAGTTGCCGTTTACGGTTGCTTCTTTATCCATCTTATTAAATGTAGCACCCTGATATGTCTGACCAACAGTGCCGAGGAGCTGGTTGAACTGTGCTACGCCTGCGTTGTAAGCGTCAACTCCGGTATTGTAGGTGTTGGCTAGGAAGTTGTCGTAGCGGCTGGTGGCATTGTTAACTTTGCGACCGTTTACATACATAAATGCTACGTCGACAGAGAGACCGCTGATAGGACGGAATGAGAAACCAATTGAGGGTTCAAGTTTGGTTGTACCGGGAGTTTCAGGGTTGTAGTTGTCGAAGTCGCAAGGATTGCAGTCGATCATCAAACCGGCACGAAGGTCGAGACGGTTGGTCATTGCGAATTCACCACCGATGTGGTAGGTCATCGCGTTTTTGTAGTTCTTTTTGAGGTGCTGGTTGAATGCAGGAAGACCAACGAATTCGAAGTCAAGATATTCGTAGGTGCTCCAGCCGTTGAGCTGAGCATCGAATGCGAGGGTGAGTCGTTCGATGGGCTTATAGCTGATACCTGCGGTGAGGATGTAGGGGCAGGGCATAGAAGCCTTGAAGTTGGTGTAGTTGAGGTGGTCGAGCTGTTCGCCGAGGATTGCCTGAGCTACTTCGTCGGCATACTCAACTTCTGCATTGCCGGCGTTCACTTTCATATTCATCTTTGAGCGGAACGACGCACCGATGGTGATTTTTTTATTGATTTCGTACATTGCACCAACGTTGAAACCTACAGCAAGTTCAGAGTCGCCGGTGAGGTTTACTGATGCAGGAGGTACTTCGCCAAAGCGAACGGGTACATCGGTAGGTGCTGTACCGGGATTTTCGCCCATGCCGAACTGGTACTTAGCCATAGCAACGTCGTACTGGAGTTTTGCAGCTGCATACTGAAGGTCGAGAACGCTATTGAGCGATGATGATGTTACGAGCGCTTTGTTGAGGTTTACGTTACCCCAAGAAATCATAAGGCCTGCGCCGATTGAGAAGTTGGGGAGGATGCGCCATGATACGGTGGGTTGTACGGTGTATACTTTAAGGTCTACCGACTGGTTGAGAATTGCGCCTTCCCAAGCTTTGCCCCACTTGATTGACGAACCGTAGGGAGTATAGAAAGATACACCTGCGTAGAGATTGTCGTAGATGCGGAATGCAGCCGACAAGTTCATCGGGGTAGATACTTTGTTGCTAGTTTCTGTCGTTTTGCCGTTGAATTCAGCTTTCGCTGTAGCTTTAATGGCGCTAACGCCACCCGAAACCATAACGGTCTTGTTCATAAACGCTACTGCAGCGGGGTTGAAGATATTGCTTTCTGAGCCGAGCTTGAGAGCAACGCCTACGTGACCCATACCTTCTTGTTTTGCACTGAATGTGTTTACCTGATAGCCTTCGGCGTTCATAGCCAAAGTTGCTGTCGCCGCAATGATAGCGGTAAAGAGCTTTTTCATCTTAGAAATTGTTAAAATTCGATGCAAAATTACGTAAAATATCTTAATTGGCAAAAACGCGTAACGTTTGGAGACCGAAATCAAAGCCATCGGAGTGTCGAAAATCGCCTTAGAGAGTTATTGTACATAGGTTTTTATAATATTGTTAAAGATGATTAACGGAGTGTTCTTTCTTTCTTCAAAAGTGTTCTATTCGACAATTAACCGTCGTGGCATTTTCCTCTACTATCACTATAATTCTGCTAAGAATTTGGAGTCGTTTTTTGATGATTACCAATCTTAAGACTTAAAATATAGGTGAGAATCTAAAAAAAATGCGTACCTTCGCAGAAAATTTAGATGCACTATTAAACAATGGCAGAAGTATCATTGCTTGAGCGGCTCGATGGCATAGAGGCGCGCTTTGAAGAAATATCGACACTCATCACCGACCCCGCAGTTATCGCTGATATGAAGCGATATGTGCGTCTGTCGAAAGAATATAAAGACCTCGAACGACTTACGGCTTCGACTCGTCGCTACCGCGACTTGTGTGCAAATATCGAAGAGGCCAAAGTAATCCTTGCGTCGGAGAGCGACCCCGAAATGCGCGAGTTTGCAAAGGAACAACTTGACGATGCAACAGCGGCTCTTCCCGCACTCGAAGAAGATATCAAATTACAATTGATTCCCGCCGACCCCGAAGATGGCAAGAATGCAATTCTCGAAATACGTGGTGGTACAGGTGGCGACGAAGCGGCTATCTTTGCCGGAGACCTATGCAAAATGTATATGAAGTACTGCGAAAGTCGTGGTTGGAGTGTTGCCGTTACATCGGCAAGCGAAGGTGCTGCCGGTGGATATAAAGAAATCGTCCTTTCTGTGTCGGGTGAAGGCGTATATGGCGTACTCAAATACGAAAGTGGCGTTCACCGTGTGCAGCGAGTGCCTGCTACCGAAACTCAAGGTCGTGTCCACACCTCCGCAGCCACAGTGGCAGTGCTACCCGAAGCTGAGCCTTTCGACGTTGAAATCAACGAAGGCGAAATCAAGTGGGATACATTCCGCTCTGGTGGTGCAGGTGGTCAGAACGTGAATAAAGTGGAGTCGGGTGTACGTCTTCGCTACATTTGGAAGAACCCCAACACCGGTGTTGCTGAAGAAATCCTCATAGAATGTACCGAGACTCGCGACCAACCCAAGAATAAAGAACGTGCGTTGAGCCGCCTTCGTACTTTCATCTATGATAAAGAGCATCAAAAATATATCGACGACATCGCGTCGCGTCGTAAAACTCTCGTAAGTACAGGCGACCGTTCGGCAAAAATTCGCACCTATAACTATCCGCAAGGTCGAATTACCGATCATCGTATCAACTATACGATATACAACCTTCAAGCATTTGTCGATGGTGATATTCAAGATGTTATCGATCATCTTATTATCGCAGAAAATGCAGAAAAGCTTAAGGCGGCAGAGCTTTAATACTATCCATTTTAGAATTTAATAATTTAGATATATACGAACAATGAAACGCAACGAGCTTGTCGACAATATCTTCCGCAAGGGATCGTTCCTCTGCGTTGGCCTCGACACCGACATCAAGAAAATCCCCGAGTGTATCACTGGTACTCCCGCCGAACGTGTACTCACCTTCAATAAGGCTATCATCGACGCTACTGCAGAGTATTGTGTGGCTTACAAACCTAACTTAGCTTTCTATGAAAGTCTCGGTTCTGAAGGTGTTCGCGCACTCGAAGATACCGTCGCATACATTCGTGCTAACTATCCCGACCAGTTTATCATTGCCGACGCTAAACGCGGCGATATCGGTAACACTGCACAGCTCTATGCTCGCACATTCTTCGAAACAATGGACTTCGACGCCGTTACACTCGCTCCCTATATGGGCGAAGACAGCGTAAAACCTTTCCTTGCATATAAGGACAAGTGGAGTATCATCCTTGCTCTCACTTCAAATCCCTCGGCAAGCGACTTCGAAACAGTTGTTGATAGCAAAGGTGTGCCTATGTACGAGCGCGTTATCCGTCGTTCACGTCACTGGGGCTCGCCCGTTGATACCATGTACGTTGTAGGTGCTACTCAGGCAGAAAGCCTTGACGCTATTCGTGAAGTTGCGCCTCGTCACTTCCTCCTCGTTCCCGGTGTTGGTGCACAGGGCGGTAGTCTTGAAGAAGTTGCTCGTCATGGTATGATCGACGAATGTGGCTTACTCGTAAACAGCTCTCGTGGTATCATCTACGCTTCGTCGGCAGAAGATTATGCTGAAGCAGCCGGAAAGGCAGCCAAAGAACTTGCTGAACAGATGAAGACTCTTCTTCCTTCTGCATAATCGTATTTAATAGTATAATGATAGGCGGACTTTCGGGCCCGCCTATTTTTGTTGATGAGGCAACTTCTATGCGTTGCTGTGTCGGAATATCATATTTTTTGCGTAACTTTGCCAAAAGTAAAACCAAATTCAATTATTAATTCAATAACCAAACCATGAGAATTCGCTATTATGCACTCGCACTACTTTTAGGAGCGACTGCCACAATGGCACGGAGCGCAACTCCGGTCTTCCATCACACTTTTAGTTCGAATATAGACGAATCAGGTAAATATGTAGGTGCCTTGCGTAATGGTGCCACTTTCGAAAAATTCGGCGATATGAATATTGTCGATCTTGGCGAAAATGGTGGATATTTCGACCTTGGCGCATCTGTTGGCAACATAATCAAAAGCCTTTCTGCGGATTATACGATCTCAACTCACGTATTCGTTCCCGAATCGACGCCTCTTGGCGCTAATGGTAACTTCGTTTACTGTTTCAGCAATAGCAGTTCGACCGGTTATCTTTTCTTTGGCGCAAATTCATCGCGCTACTCAATCACACAGACCAACTGGTCGGGCGAGCAGACTGTAAATGCAAACGTTGTTCTTCCTAAAGGCGAATGGGTAAACGTTGTAATGGTTCAGAAAGGTAATGACGCTACCATATATTTCAATGGTGAAGCTCGTAATACTTCAACTATAACACTTCATCCGTCTACTATTGGTGCAACTCCTCAAAACTGGCTTGGCAAATCGCCATATAGCGGCGACGTTGACCTTATCGGTGCTCGCTATGCCGATTTTCGTATCTATGACGTAGCTCTTTCTGCCGACGAATTGGCCGAATTGAGTGCTAATGTAAAAGACCTCAACGACGAAGTTTTTGCTCAACAAATCGAAGAAGCTATTGCTTCGGCTGCATTCGATTTCAGCGACATACGCTCAAATATAATTCTCCCCAAAACGATTGGTGCAGGTATTACTTGTGAGTGGGAATCTGATAATACCGATGCTTTGACTTCCGATGGTGTTGTTAATCGTGGTACTTCTGATGTCGCACTCAAACTCACACTCACTGCTACCAAAGGCGAAATTTCGCGTCAAGCAACTTTCGAAGCAGTAGTTCGTGCCGTTCTCAATGAGCAAGAGGCTGTAGAGCATGACCTCGAAATACTTACCCTCAATGGTAACATCAACAATCTTCGTTCAGACTTGCTTCTACCGAGTGCAACTGAAGAAGGCTCTATTATCTCATGGAAGTCGAGCGATGAATCGTATATCACAAATAGCGGACGTTTTATGCGCGTAGCTCCAAAGGGTAATGGCAAGCAGAAAGTAATCCTTACAGCCACAGCTACAAAGGGTGAGGGGAGTGCAACTCGCGACTTTGAAGTATATGTAGCTGAAGACGAGGGATTCACCGATTACCTTTTTGCATTCTTCCCCAGTAATAATGATGAAAACCTTTACTACGCAATTGGTTCTGATGGGTTCAACTACACCGTTATCAATCACGAACAAAAGATCCTCAATAGTGCCGATTACGCTATAAAGAAAGGTATCCGCGATCCACATATCATCCGTGGCGAAGATGGCAATTTCTATATGGTTGCTACCGACATGAAGAGTGCCGAAGGATGGTCGTCAAATCGTGGTATAGTGCTTTCAAAGAGTGCTGACCTCGTCCATTGGACTCATGCCACCGTACACTTCCCCGACCGTTTCCCTGAATGGAAAAATGTAACTCGCGTTTGGGCTCCGGAAGTGATCTACGATGCCGAAGCCGGTAAATACCTTATCTATTATTCGCTTCTCACTAGCGACGGCAAGGTGAACTACGATAAAGTTTACTACTCGTATGCTAATGCCGACTTTACCGACCTCGAAACAGCTCCCGTATATTTCTACGATCGTGGTTCTGCCACTATCGACTGCGATATCATATATGATGAAAACGAGCAACTCTACCACATGGTATTTAAAAATGAAGGCATTGGCGGCATTTGTCAGGTGACTGCAAAGCGTCTTACTCCCGAACCAGGTCAGCCTGCCGGTAGCCAGTGGAGCAAGCCGTCGGGCACACTTCAGCAGACTAATCTTGCAGTTGAAGGTGGGGGTATGTTCCGCCTCATTAATACCGATACATGGGTGCTTATGTACGACTGCTACATGAATGGGTTCTATCAGTTCTGTACATCTACCGACCTCTACAACTTCACTCTTCGTGCACAGACTACCACATCGGGCGCATTTACACCCCGCCATGGTGTCGTTCTTCCCATCACAGCAGAAGAAAAAGCACGTCTTCTCGAAGCATTCCCCGTTGATGGTATCTCGACACGTATCTCCGGAGCTGCCAACCCCAACGTTCGTTCCGACAACTTTGAACTTTCGAGCATGAAGGTGTATGTACCCGTTCGTGCAGGTGTCGATTTGAGCAGTTTCGACCCGCAACTCGTTATCCCCGTTGGTGCTTCAATCACTCCCGTCGGTGCGCAAGACTTTTCAAAAGGCGCTGTAAGCTATACCGTAACCAATGGTTCGGCAAGTACGACCTATGCAGTAACTTGTGCAATCGAAGCAAACCCCGTCCTCCCAGGATTTACCGCCGATCCCGAGGTGATGTTCAGCAATAAAACAAAGAAATTCTATATTTATCCGACTACTGATGGTATTGCCGGTTGGGGCGGTTACCAGTTCTATGCTTATTCATCGACCGACCTCGTAAACTGGACTAAAGAAAACTGTATTCTCGACCTCTCGACAAGTCAAGTGCCTTGGGCTACCGGTAATGCTTGGGCTCCTTGTATCGAAGAAAAATACGAGAATGGTGCCTATCGTTACTACTTCTATTATAGCGGTCATAACCCTGAAAAGAATTATAAAACTCTCGGTTGCGCCGTTGCCGATTCGCCCACAGGTCCTTTCTACGATCTAGGCAGGCCTATCATTGACACAAATATCACTTCCGGTCAGCTTATCGACTCAGATATCTTTACCGACGAAGATGGTCAGACATACTACTATTGGGGTAATGGCAGCCTTGTAGCGTCGAAACTTGCCGATGATATGTGCACTATCTCCGACGCAACTGTTATCACTCCTCAAGGAGGTAGCCTTTCAACTTATGCATTCCGTGAAGGGGTATATGTATTCAAACGCAACGGCATCTACTACTTCATGTGGTCGGTCGATGATACCGGTGCCACTAACTATCACGTAGCATACGGCACTTCGACTTCGCCTATGGGACCTATCACAGTTGCTGATTCGCCTGTAATTCTTAAACGCGATTCTTCAAACCATATCTATGGCACCGGTCATAATTCGGTTATCCAAATTCCCGGTCGTGATGAATGGTATATTGTTTATCACCGCATCAATCGCAACTATGTCAGCAACGACCCGGGCGTTCACCGCGAAGTATGTATCGATCGTCTTTACTTCAATGCCGACGGCACCATTAAGCCCGTTGAACCTACTCACATAGGTATCAATCCGGTTGATATCAACGCCGATCCTGCAGCTGTTGACCAAATTATAGTATCGACCTCAGATGCTGATATTGTAGCTCAACACTACTATACCACTTCAGGTCTCTACCTCGGAACTTCGGCTCCTTCTGCTACCGGTCTTTATATCCGCATCGACCTACGTGTTGACGGCACTACTTCAGCGTCAAAAATTGCAGTGCATTAATTGCATATTTAACGTATAATTCAGAAAGCGTCCAAAAGGGCGCTTTTTGTGTTGCGTACAGTATTGTCTGTTTTGAAATTGTTGAGTAACTTTGGCGTACTATAGCCGAAATCTGATTATGAAAAATATTTTGATGGGCGTTTTGGCGCTTCTATCGCTTCCAGCATTTGCTGATACTCACAATCTTATACGATTTGATTCGCCCGCTCCGAGTCTTACACCCGCGTGGACTATCAACGATCATACGGAAAGTTATGATAATCCCGATTCCGATTGGGAGCGCCTTTCGCTACCGATTGGCAATGGGGCTATTGGTGCGAGTATTTTCGGTGGAGTGGCTGTAGAGAGAGTTGTTATTAATGAGAAATCGTTGTGGCATGGAGGCCCTCGTGCTGATGCCGACTATTGGGATATGAATCGTCAAGTCCCTGACTCAATCCTTTGTGAAGCGCAGAGGCTACTTGTTGACGGTAAAAATGAGCAGGCTCACGATATAGTAAGTTATTATTTTCGTGGAACTAAGCCCTACGACCGTACTTCGTTCGGCTCTTTCTCTGTTCTAGGCGAAGTAAATGTGGCCACCGGTCTGGATGAAGATAAAGTGGCTAATTATGAAAGGACTCTTGATATTGATAATTCGATTGCAACAGTATCTTTCGATATCGATGATTCGCACTATGATCGCCGCTGTTTTGTTTCTTATCCCGATAGCGTGATGGTGTGGCAATTCACCTCGTCGAAAGTGGCTCAGACGTTGCGTTTTCGCTTTTTTAGTCCGCAAGTTACCGAAAGTATCACAAATATCGATGGTGGCTTGCTCTATAATGGCTGCCTTGACGACAATGGTATGAAATGGGCCGTTCGCGTATATGTTAGGTGTAGTGATGGCAAAATATCGACAAATTCGTCGACCGGTGAGATTTTTGTAGATGGTTCACGACAAGTGGAATTTATCTTTGCTGCCGATACCGATTATCGTATGAACTTCAACCCAAATCCCGCCGACCCGATGACATATACCGGTGCCGACCCAACGCCGAATGTTTGCGCAATCATAGATAAAACGTCTAAGATGCCGTTTGATGAATTATTGAGCAATCATCAGACGGATTATAAATCTCTCTACGACCGCGTGAAATTGTCAATTAATCCTGAACAAGTCCGTCCAACGCTGACTACCCCAGCTCGTCTACAAGCTTATCGCGACGGTATTGCTGATAACGGGCTCGAAGAATTATACTTCAATTACGGACGATATTTGCTCATATCATCGTCGCGTCCCGGCTCTATGCCGGCCAACCTACAAGGTATTTGGCATAATAATATCGATGGTCCGTGGCATATCGACTACCACAATAACATAAATGTGCAGATGAACTATTGGCCGGCAACTATTACCAACCTTGCCGAATGTTTTCAGCCCTACACCGACTATGTCAAGACTCTTGTAAAACCGGGCGAAACAACTGCTCGGGCTTACTATGGCGCCAGAGGTTGGACTGCTGCAATTTCTGCAAATATTTTCGGATTTACTGCTCCCTTGGATTCTCACGATATGACGTGGAACTACAATCCATCAGCAGGTGCTTGGTTAGCGTCGCAGTTGTGGGAGTACTTCGACTATACTCGCGACATCGGATGGCTTCGTACTATCGGTTATCCCATTATTAAATCATCTGCCGACTTTATATCCGATATTCTTATGCCATTTGGCGATTATTACACATCGGCACCTTCGTATTCGCCCGAACACGGAACTATCGACCTCGGTACAACCTATGCCAATGCTGTATCGCGCGAAATACTTTCGGCTGCCATTAAGTCTGCTGAAATTCTTGAGATCGACAAAGAATCGGTAGCGGAATGGAATACAAAACTCGACAAAATATTGCCTTATCAAATTGGGAAATATGGGCAGTTACAGGAGTGGTATCAAGATATCGATGACCCGACAGACGAGCATCGCCATACCAATCATCTTTTTGGGCTGCATCCCGGAACATCTGTTAATGCGCTTGTTGACCACGATATAGTAGAAGCTATGAAAACCACATTGCGCCAACGTGGAGATGCTGCTACTGGGTGGAGTATGGCTTGGAAATTGAACCACTGGGCGCGCCTGCTCGACGGCGATCACGCGTATACCTTGCTACGCAATCTACTTAAAAACGGCACTATGGATAACCTATGGGATACACATCCGCCATTTCAAATCGATGGTAATTTCGGAGGTTCTGCCGGTATAGCCGAAATGCTTTTGCAGAGTCATAATGGAGTGATACACCTTTTGCCGGCACTCCCGAAAGCATGGCAGAATGGAAGTGTAAAAGGACTCTGTGCACGGGGCAATTTCGAAGTCGATATCGAATTTTCTAACGGTACACTAACTCGAGCCGTCATACATTCACATTCCGGAGCAAAACTTAACGTGCGCTATGGTGATGCCACCTTTACGGCCTCTACCAACCCTAACGAAAACATTACACTACTATACAATAATATCTCCAATCGTTTGCAAGTTGAGTAAAATTGGCTTAAACTCTTGCTTGGATTAAAAAAAAATCTTAACTTGCCGTGTCGTTAAATGGTAACTTGATATTACCATTTCGAAATAATGGATTTATGAAGAAAAAATATATACCTAATCCGGCTGATACGCAAAGCGTTGAATTGCCTACCGATTTGCTTACACTTGTTGAAGAAATGGCTAAAAATGTCCATGAAGTATGGGCGCAGAATCGAATCAATGAAGGTTGGATCTATGGTCCGGTCCGAGATGATGAGAAACGTCAGCACCCCTGCCTTGTTGCCTACGAAGATCTACCGGAGAGTGAGAAGGAGTACGACCGCGCCACTTCGCAAGAGACACTGAAATTAATTCTCAAACTCGGCTTTTCGATCTCAAAAGTTTAGTCTACTGACTAATTTACACCTAAAGTCAAAGTCGAAACGCAATTTTCACCTGCATAGCACCAACAATTTTTGAGGCCGCCGATAGATGATTCATCCCGACCAAAAGGTAATATTAGTCCA
>CAZYYV010000021.1:0-31796 GCA_964651295.1 uncultured Bacteroides sp. | reverse complement strand
GCTTGTTATGCTGTTCGGCAGTGTTATTGATTTCAGATTTTCACATTTAGAGAAGGCGTACGGCCCTATTTTTGTTATCGAGTCGTGAAGTGTGATTGAATCTAAATTGGTGCAACCTTCAAAAGCACTGGAGCCAATCTCTTTTACTGAATTCGGGAGTGTGATGGACTTAAGCCAAGAACAATGGTAGAATAAATGTGATGGAATTATTTCCACTCCGTCACCTACAATAAATTCTGTGATATTTTCTTGTGGGAAAGGTGTCCAAGGTTGGAAATTACCTCCGACAATCCAACCGATATTGGTTGGTGATGAGCTGCTGTCTTGACAATTAACGGCATTATACTCCACCTTTGTAAGGTTTGCACAACCATCGAACGCAAGCATGCCGATAAACGTTACCCCGGCTGGTATTCGCACTTCAGTCAAGCCGCACCCGTAAAATGCCATGCTCCCGATTTTCTTCAACGATTCGGGGAAAACTATCGACTTTACATTCACACAACCTTTGAATGCGTTTGCGCCAATAGAATCAAGCTTGTTGGGCAGTGATATTTCTGTCAATCCAGTACAGCCCGAAAATATATCTGAAGGGATATACCTCACCGAGTCGCCAAAAGTAGCTGTTTCTAGGTCGGCAGAAAATGGAATATTCGAATAGGTACCTTGGGCATTTTCATATTTTAAGCTATTGTACTCTACCGATTTCGTTCCGCTAAATGCTTTATCACCAATAAAGGTAATACTACTTGGAAAAACAACTTCTCCGGATACATAGTCTTTATTCGTACTGTTGCGGACTTTATATGTCACTGCTGCAGTTAAATTTGACTCATCTAAGATGTAGTACAGCTCTCCGATTTTGACACTTTCGGCAAAGCCGGCTAATGCTACGCACAGCATTAGCATAGCTACTATGCGACGCAAAATAGAATTCACTCTCATAAGCATTAGTTTTAATTGGTTATTATCTGTTTCTTTATTATCTCTTAGGAAGAGATTTGGATACTTATAAGACCTGCATTTAGCAGATTAACGCATCATCAAAAAATCAGACCCACAAGCGTAGGGACGCGAGAAGACTTAAATAGCATACTCCTCACGCTTAACAGTTAAAGCGTGTATAATCAAAAAAAGCCGCGGCTCGTATGAGTCGCGGCTTTTATAGTCGATTGCGAATAATGGATTATTCGGCAAATTTTGCGTTGATGAATTCGCGGTTGAGGCGAGCGATGTTGCTGAGCGAGATGTTCTTGGGGCATTCGGCAGCACAAGCACCGGTGTTGGTACAGTTACCGAAGCCGAGTTCGTCCATCTTGCGCACCATAGCGCGAGCGCGACGTTTGCGTTCTACCTGACCTTGGGGGAGGAGTGCAAACTGGCTTACTTTCGCAGAAACGAAGAGCATAGCCGAACCGTTCTTACAAGCTGCTACGCAAGCGCCACAGCCGATGCAAGTAGCCGAGTCCATTGCGGTGTCGGCGATTTCCTTGCTGATGGGGAGTGCGTTTGCATCCTGTGCGCCACCGCAGTTGAATGAGGTGTAACCGCCGGCCTGCTGGATTTTGTCGAAGGCGTTACGGTCAACCATAAGGTCGCGGATAACGGGGAATGCAGCCGAGCGCCAAGGTTCGATGGTGATGGTGTCGCCATCGTTGAATTTACGCATGTGGAGCTGGCAAGTGGTGATACCCTGCACGGGACCGTGGGGGTGGCCATTGATATAGAGCGAGCACATGCCGCAGATACCTTCGCGGCAGTCGTTGTCGAATACTACGGGTTCTTCGCCACGTTCTACGAGCTGCTGGTTGAGCATATCGAGCATTTCGAGGAAGCTGCTGCCGGTCGAAACGTTGTCGAGCGAGTAGTTGACGAACTGTCCTTTTTCTTTAGGACCACGTTGACGCCAAATTTTCAGTTTTACGCTGATAGTATGTTCCATTTTACGATTTTGATTCTTTGGTAGCGAGCCGACACACGAGGTGTCGACGCGCCGCGTGGTTAAGAATTAGGATTTGTAGTTACGGGTCTGTACTTGGATAGCTTCATACTTGAGAGGCTCCTTGATAAGGATGGGCTTCTCTGTATCGCCGGTGTACTTCCAGCAGCTAACATACATATATTCGTCGTCGCGACGGGCTGCTTCGCCGTCAGCGGTCTGATATTCTTCACGGAAGTGTGCACCACACGATTCGTTACGGTTGAGGGCGTCGATAGCCATCATCTTAGCGATAACGAGGAAGTCTTCGAGGCGGAGTGCCTTTTCGAGCTCGGTGTTGAGGTCGTTGGCGTTACCTACTACGCGGAGGTCTGAGTAGAATTCTTTGCGTACTTCTTCGATTTCGTCGAGTGCCTTAACGAGGCTCAGGAGTGTACGACCCATACCTACGAGGTTCCACATTACGTGGCCGAGGCGCTTGTGAATTTCGTCGGGGCTCTTAGTACCCTTGATGTTCATAAGTTTCTCGATACGTGCGCGAACGTCTGCCTCTGCTTTGTCGAATTCGGGAGCCGATGTGCTGAATCGAGGCACCTTGATCTGGTCGCTGAGGTAGTTCTGCATTGTGTAGGGGAGTACGAAGTAACCGTCGGCGAGACCCTGCATAAGTGCTGATGCACCGAGGCGGTTTGCACCGTGGTCTGAGAAGTTACATTCGCCGATTGCGAAGAGACCCTTGATTGAGGTCTGGAGTTCGTAGTCAACCCAGATACCGCCCATGGTGTAGTGACTTGCGGGGAAGATCATCATAGGAGTTTCGTAGGGGTTGTCATCCGAAATCATCTGATACATATCGAAGAGGTTGCCGTAGCGGTCGCGTACTACGTCTTCGCCAAGACGCTGGATAGCGTACTTGAAGTCGAGGTATACGGCGTTACCGGTACCTACACCGTAGCCGGCGTCGCAACGTTCCTTAGCTGCACGTGAAGCGATGTCGCGGGGGCAAAGGTTACCGAATGCGGGATAGCGGCGTTCGAGGTAGAAGTCGCGATCTTCGTCGGGAATGTCGGTAGGTTTCTTCTTGCCGGCGCGGATTGCTTCGGCATCTTCTTTCTTCGCGGGAACCCAGATACGACCGTCGTTACGGAGCGATTCGCTCATAAGGGTGAGCTTGCTCTGGTCTTCACCATGTACGGGGATACAGGTGGGGTGAATCTGTGTGAATGCGAGGTTGGCGAGGTAAGCACCTTTCTTGAATGCCTGAACTGCAGCAGAGCCGTTGCAACCCATAGCGTTGGTTGAAAGGAAGAATGCACGACCATAACCACCGGTTGCGAGTACTACTGCGTGAGCTGCATAGCGTTCGATTTCGCCGGTTACGAGGTTACGTACGATGATACCGCGAGCGCGACCGTCGATGATAACCACGTCGAGCATTTCGCGACGGTTGAACGAGCGAACGGTGCCCTTCTGAATCTGGCGGTTGAGTGAGCTGTAAGCTCCAAGGAGGAGCTGCTGACCGGTCTGACCTTTTGCGTAGAATGTACGGCTTACCTGAGCACCACCGAATGAACGGTTAGCGAGGAGACCTCCATATTCGCGAGCAAAGGGAACACCCTGCTGTACGCACTGGTCAATAATGTTGTTTGATACTTCTGCAAGACGGTATACGTTAGCTTCACGAGAACGGAAGTCGCCACCTTTTACTGTATCGTAGAAGAGACGGTAAACAGAGTCGCCGTCGTTCTGATAGTTCTTAGCAGCGTTGATACCACCTTGTGCTGCGATAGAGTGAGCACGACGGGGGCTGTCCTGAATACAGAAGTTATATACGTTGAAGCCCATTTCGCCAAGGGTCGATGCTGCAGATGCGCCTGCGAGACCGGTACCTACAACGATGATGTCGAGGTTACGTTTGTTGGCGGGGTTTACAAGGTGCTGGTGTGCCTTATAGTTGGTCCACTTTTCAGCGATAGGACCTTCAGGAATCTTGGAGTCTACGGTGTACTCCGGCAGTTTCGACGATTCAACGTCGGCGAAATTCTGCATAATGGGGGTAGAGTCAATCATACCCTCAACGTTGAGTTTCTGTGCCATATCTCTGTGCGGAATTAATTGTTAGCGGTTTCTGATTCAACAACTTCAGCTTCGGCTTCTTCTACAACTGCTTCTTCAACAGCTGCGGGAGCTTCTTCTGCAGGTTTGATACGTTCCTGGAGCATCTTAACGATTTGGATTGCAGTACCTACAAACTGGTCGTTAGCTGCTTTGGGAAGATTTTCTGCTGCCTTTGCGATAGGCTCGAGAGCTTCGAGGTAAGCAGGGCCTTCGTTCTGAATGTATTCTTCAACAGCTGCAGAGTTGCCATACATAGCCTGCTGCTGAGCGGGCTGCCAACCTTCCATGAATGCTTTCACGGGAGCTTCGGCTTTCTTAGAGAGGCCTTCGGTGTACTGGTCGAGAAGCGCTTCATCAGTGGTGTAGAACTTGTTGTTTGCCTGAACGGTGAATACAACAGCCTGTGCGATGAAGAGTGCTACTACGATAGAGGTCCACCAGCAGCTGATAGTTTTGAGGCGTGAAATCCAGATGTTGTTATTCCAGCCGATTGTGTGGAACATCGACCAGAAGCCGTGGTTCATGTGGAACCAAAGAGCTACGAAACCGATGATGTAGATAACGGGAGTCCACCAGTTAGAGAATGCCATCTGGAGGAAGAGGGTGCCATAAGCGGGGTCTGCGGCGAGGCCTTCTACTGTGTCATAGTCAGCTACGTTGTGTGAGATGAGTTCCTGAAGCTGCATCTTCGACCAGAACTGGATGAGGTGCACGATAAGGAAAGCCACAACAACTACGCCGAGAACGAGCATGTTCTTCGACGACCATTCAACACCGGGTGCGGCTCCGGCTACTGCGTAGCGGTCGTTACCACGAGCGCGGCGGTTCTGTAGGGTGAGCCACAGAGCGAAAAGAATGTGAATGATGAAGAGCACTGCAAGACCGGCTGAGGCCACGAGCGCATACCAGTTAGCTCCAAGTAACTCGCAGATTACGTTGTAAGCTGCGGGCCACAAAATGGCTACTGAGTTCATCAAAACGTGAAATGTTACGAATAGGACCAATGCGATACCTGTTACGGCCATCACGAACTTACGTCCTATAGATGAGCATGTTAACCACATAAGATGATTGTTTTTGATTGATTTATGAATTGTTTGTTTAATTCTACGTTCTTTCGCTCCGCAGAATACCCGCAGAGTTTTAATGTGCAAATTTAAGCAGTTTTAGCTAACACTGCAACTAATTCACGAAAAATTTCTCCAATTTTATACGCTTTAGCACGAATTTTACTCAATTACGCATTATACATTACGCTTTAAAAAATTTATATTACCTTTGCAATGCTAAATCCGTGAGGGCATAAATATGGGTACCAAACATTCGATAGACATGCTTTGTGGGCCGTTGGCTCGTCCGATGTTGATGTTTGCTTTGCCGCTGATTGCAAGCGGTATGCTTCAGCAATCATTCAACTCTATCGACGTGGCTGTCGTGGGCCGTTTTGCCGGTAGCGATGCCTTGGCGGCTGTCGGAAGTAATGGCCCTGTGGTGGGGTTGCTCGTCAATATGTTTCTTGGCCTTTCGGTGGGTGTCAATGTAGTTATTGCCAACTACATCGGGCAGAACAACAGCCGCGAAGTTCGTAATGCTGTATCTGCTTCTGCTGTATTGGCGCTTATCAGCGGATTTTTTATGGTGCTCATATCCGAATTTGCAGCCCGTCCGATACTCGAATTCCTCGACACTCCTCCACAAGTTCTCGACCAAGCGGTTACATACTTGCGAATCTTCGCCGTCGGTATGCCTTTTATGCTGATATACAACTTTGGAGCAGCTATCTTGCGAAGCGTCGGAGACACGCGTCGTCCGTTCTATAGTCTCGTTGTAGCCGGGTGTATTAATGTACTGCTAAACCTCGTATTCGTTATCGGATTCGATATGGGTGTTGCCGGTGTAGCTTGGGCTACGGTAATATCTAATGTAGTCAATGCCGCTTTCGTTACCTTGTGGCTCATGCGCGAGCAGAGCGATATTCGTCTCGACTTATCCGCACTGCGGCCCAACTGGTCGCAGATGGCCAAAATTGCCTCAGTGGGCCTCCCGGCAGGCTTACAAAGTACCGTTTTTTCGATTTCTAACGTATTTATCCTCTCGGCTATCAATAGTTTCGGCGCAATTGCTGCTGCTGGTTCGGCTGCGGCGATTAACTATGAAATGTACTGCTATTTCGTTATCAATTCATTCGGGCAGACAGTAGTGGCTTTTGTGAGTCAAAACTTTGGAGCCGGTCAGCTCGACCGTTGTCGCCGCGCTTTTCGCATCGGTCTGGTGTATTGCGTCATAGCGACCGCCGCACTTAACATATTTATCACTTGGCAGCGCGATTTCTTCTTGGCTGCTTTTACCACCGATGCCGATGTGCTGTTCTTTGCCGGCGAACGTGTTGCTACCGTTCTCCTCTTTCAATTTGTGGCGTGCTACTACGAAATTGCCGGGTCGACACTTCGAGGACTGGGCTACTCAATGACGCCTGCATTAATTACGATATTCGGTACCTGCGTTATGCGTCTCATTTGGGTCGGCGTTTTTCCCGACGACGGCACTTTCGCCCAACTCCTTGCCATCTACCCCCTCTCGTGGGTCCTCACCGACCTGATAATGCTCTTCGCTTTCGCTCGCGTTCGTCGCAAAGTCGGAGTATAGCGCAGATTCTACCTGCGAGTACAATTTTAGACAATAGATTTGAAGAACTTGGCGCGCAGGAGTTAGGAAAATACCGTTGCATTTCTTATCGGAATATTTTTTCTAAAAAAGTGCGTAATTATTTGTTAATATGAATATAACGTATTAACCTTGCACATACACATAGTTAAATGAATAAGCCTATGAAAAAAACTATCAATTCTATTCGCATTTGTTGCCGCGCTTATGATTAGTGCGTGCAGTAATGATGATTCTGTACTACCTCCAAATACGGATATAAATAATTTCGAGGAATTAGGTGTGTTTAGGGTGTATTATGACAGCTATCGTCCTCCACTATCATCTCAAGTACCCAAGCCTCTTGATTCTTTTCAAGTACTGAATATTCCGGCAGCAGGATTCGATACTACAATTACATTTAATCATCCTGCAGGAATTATCTAAGCAGATAGCATTAATTATCCAATAAATGGCGCCTTTTTAGGTACTTTTTGGCAATTTGTGCCGATTGTGCATGAAAAAGATAATTTTATTGCGTCGTGTACGCATCCAATGAAGCTTGTCCTACATGCATCACCTAATAAATCGGGAAAAGAGTATATTCATAGTATCAAGCTTGGACAATTGATAATGCCCATACATGCAATTTATGGGGAACCATTTTTCCATATTCTAGATTCCGGAGAATATGCAGGATGCGTGGTATGAGACGTGATTTACGAAGATTGGTATTCTGAATTAGTGGTTATTCAGCCGCCTCTTGAAGAAGAGGAAAGTACCATAGAATAATTTCATGCGAAAGTAGAAAACTAGATTTCTGAAATTAGTCTAATATTTCACGGTCAAGCTCTTTCAGACGGAGCTTGGCCGCGCTTTTATAGGATGCTGCAGACGTCGGACGGTAATGTCCCCGAAGGAAGCTAACCGAGATTTATCTTAAAAACATAAATGCCAATGAAAATGGAGTACTGTGTAGTCTCCACCGCAATCCGTTGCACATGCCTATTGAACCTGCAATTCTCCCGATGTAGCCTTCCTCTTGAACTCTCAACTAAATTTATTGGCAGAAAGATAGGGATATATCAAAAAAAAGTGTAATTTTGTGGTTTAAAATGAAATTACACCCCTAAAACGCTATGAAACGTACAAAAATAGCCGACATATTCGCTCCCGAACTTGTAGGTTCGGAAGTATGCGTCAAAGGTTGGGTACGTACCCGCCGAGGCAACAAAAACGTGCAGTTTGTCGCTCTCAACGACGGCTCTACTGTGCGTAACCTTCAGATTGTATTCGACCTTGCAAAGTTCGACGACGAGCAGCTCAAGCCCGTTACTACCGGTTCGTCGATTTGTGTTACCGGCCACTTGGTAGAATCGATGGGTAAGGGTCAGACCTGCGAAGTGCAGGCCGAAACTCTCGAAATCTATGGTACTGCCGACCCCGAGACATACCCCCTCCAAAAGAAAGGCCACACCCTTGAATTCCTCCGCGAAAAAGCGCACTTACGTCCTCGTACAGCCACTTTCGGTGCTGTCCTTCGTATCCGTAGCGCGCTCGCTTTCGCTATTCATAAGTTTTTCAACGAGAAAGGTTTCTTCTACCTCAACACTCCTCTCATCACTGCCAGCGACTGCGAAGGTGCAGGGGCTATGTTCCAGGTAACTACACTTCCACTCGATAAACTTCCCAAGAACGAAGACGGCTCAGTTGACTACAGCAAGGACTTCTTCGGCAAACCCACCGCACTCACAGTGTCGGGTCAGCTCGAAGGCGAACTTGGTGCGACTGCTCTTGGTGCTATCTACACTTTCGGTCCTACATTCCGTGCCGAAAACTCGAATACACCTCGTCACTTGTCTGAATTCTGGATGATTGAGCCCGAAGTTGCTTTCTTCGATATCGAAGACAATATGGAGCTTGCCGAAGAATTCGTTAAGTACTGTATTAAATACGCTCTCGACAACTGCCGCGACGATATTAACTTCCTCGCAGAGCACTTCGATGCCGAGCTTGTCGACCGCCTCGAATTTGTTCTCAACAACGAATTTATTCGTCTCACATACACCGAAGGCGTTGAAATCCTCAAGGCTTCAGGCAAGAAGTTTGAGTTCCCCGTCGATTGGGGGACCGACCTTCAGAGCGAACACGAACGTTACCTCGTAGAAGAGCACTTCAAGAAACCCGTTATCCTCACCGACTATCCCCGCGACATCAAGGCTTTCTATATGAAGCAGAACGAAGATGGTCGCACCGTTCGTGCAATGGACGTACTCTTCCCCAAAATCGGTGAAATCATCGGTGGTTCTGAACGTGAAGCCGACTATGACAAACTTATGAAGCGCATCGAAGAACTCAACATTCCTATGAAGGATATGTGGTGGTACCTCGACACCCGTCGCTTCGGCACTGTGCCTCACAGCGGCTTCGGTCTCGGTTTCGAGCGACTCGTGCTCTTCGTTACCGGTATGACAAACATTCGCGACGTAATCGCATTCCCCCGAACTCCGAATAACGCAGAATTCTAAATAAAAAATAGGCAAGCCGCTGAGACTTGCCTATTTTTATTTTACTAAACTTATACTACTCTAGGCTCATTATTCCTTACAGCCCGCAGCCATACGCATCGCGCGTTCCGGCTCATTGGTAGTGATGAAGTCTGCTCCATTATCGATGCACCACTGAAGGTTCTCTTCTGAGTCGACTGTCCATACATTCACTTTCAGGCCGCGAGCATGCAAATCGTCGATCCATGTAGGATTTTCGCGGTAGACGTTGATATGAAAATCGGCTCCTGCACCGCCGCTCGATTCAACTTCTGCAGGCTCCATTGCATTGAGATACTGCACGGGACGGCCGCTATCGCGCACAAATAAATCGTATGCGTGGCGAGAGAAGGTGATATACATTGTTCGGTCGGTAAGGCCACGTTCGGCAATCATCTCGATGCCGCGTGCTACTGCTGCCGCCTCAAGGCCCTTGTCCTGATGGGGTTTTAATTCGAATACCAAGCCTACCTTAAGCTCTTTTGCTACGTCTAGGAATGCATCGAGACGTGGTAGTACTTCTCCATTTTTGAGGTGGCAAGTATCGAGAACTTCTGATGTCGATGTTTCGATTACAACTCCATTGATATCTACATTGTGGTTGACGTACATCACTGAGTCGGCCGACATCCATACATCAAATTCGCTTGCATATGCTCCAATAGAATCGGCTTTTACTAGGGCGCGTATCGAATTCTGTGCCGACCCTTCGGCGCGGTGATAACCTCGGTGCGCTACGATAAGCGGTTCTGAGGCCACTGCCGATGCCATTACTAAAGCGGCTCCGGCAAGGGTTAATATTTTCTTCATAGTACGATAAATGTTGTTTTACAGTGCAAAGATAGCGATTATTCGGAAAATAGACGGCTGCAATTACCTAGAATTGCAGCCGTCAGCCTTTCTTAATTATAATTCTTGGCTTATCTCTTCACGAATTTAATTACTTCTGCTGATGAATTGCCACAGACTGCCTTGGCTACATAAACACCTGCACCGAGGTGTGCTACATTGAGGCTTTCGCCAACCCCTTGGGCTACGATTGAGCCGTCGAGCGATGCAACGGTGATTGTAGCTTCAACTCCGGCAACCACTTCTGTGCCGTTGAACATGAGGCCTGTGTGGTCGACTGCAACAACTTCCACTCCTGTATTGAGGCGAGATAGGTTGCCATAAAGTCCGATATTATCGAGTACGAGAGCATTGCCGCCGACAGTCTTGATATGGAATGCGATATATACATCCTTACCTGCGTATGCTTCGAGCGACACTCCGTGTGTTTTTGCAAATTCATCTTCTCCGGTTACCGAGTAGATTGTGGTGTAGTTATACCAAATATCGTCGGATGTCGACACTTGAATATCGTATGTCTCGTAGTCGACAGTGCTAAATGAGCTTGCGTCCCAAATGAGGTGGCAATTTTCGTCGTCGAGATGTACCTGCGGAAGTACTAGGAAGCGGTCGGCACGTACTGTTGCATCGGTAAACCATGTGCCGAGCATCAATACGCCTGTGCCGTAGAGGTAGTGTGTGTCAACAGTTGAGAAACCTACACCATCTTCGTAGTATACGTCATCGTAGATAGTTGCAATGTCTTCAATACGGTAGGTGAGTTCTTCGGGGAAGGTTTGGTCCTCGAAGTCGTATAGAATTGAGGCTTCATCTTCGACTACAACTACTACGCGTTCCGTTGCATTGTTGCTAGGGTTGTTATCATTTTCAGTAGTTGCTTCCACTTTTATCGTGTGTTTACCATTGGCAGCGCCTTTGAGAGCGTCGGCAAAAGTAAATTCCTTAGTAGCCATATATCCGATAGTTGCGTCGATACTCTCAACAAGAGTGCCATCGATGTATAGCGAAACTGTCGCGGCTGCATCCTTTACGCTTACATTGCGGACCGATGCTACAACGTCGCGCTTGTTTGCTTTGCGGAGATATTCAAACGGAGCTGAGATGTCGCCAACGATTAGGTCGGATACATTCGGGTCAACTTTGTCGATGCTGAGGTCATCGATAATCATCCAGTTTTCGTTAGCATCGCTATATGCGTAGAAACCAATGAAAATTTTCTGTGCACTAGGAATATTGAAGATACTTATCGATTCTTCGAATGTATCATTTGTCATCGGGTCGATTCTGCAAATTTCATTCGTCATCGCCTCGGGCGTAGCTTCTGTACCCCAATAAACGCCTAGGCGTTCGGGGTGGTTGGTGGTTGCTGAGTACCAGAAACGGATTATGTAGTCGCCGGCTTCAACTTCGAGCGGGTCGAGCATAAACCAGTCGTTGGCAGCATTCTGCGAGTTATAGTTATAAGCGATATAGCCATCGCCGGTGCGTGAGAAGCTCGAGAAGAAGCTATTAACTCCTACGCTCCAGTCGCCATCATCATCGTTAAGATTGAAGTATGTAAAGTTGGCTGTATCGTCGGTAGGTTCAAAACCATTTGAATAAGGAACCTCTGCAGGAGCTATATGGCGAATAAGAGCATTTGCAGCATCGTTTTCGGGGGCTACATCATTGGGGTCGGAGGTGTAGACCGTTAGATTATACTTACCGCGTGGAGTGGAGCAATCTGCTTTGGTGGCGAAAGTATATTCCATCGTTTCGCCGCCCTTGAGAGTGGCGTCGACATGTTCGGTGACTGGTGCGCCATCGTCGATAGTGTAGCTGATATCAAATCCTTCGCAATCGGTCGGTGTCAAATTGGCTACTTTGACAGTTACGGTTTCCTGTCCAAGGCCTTCTCCCGATACGGGCGATAAGATTTCTGTTACGCTAAGGTCTACCGGATTTGATATCGCTTTAACTTCCACAGAGTTGAGGTAGAGGCAATATTTGTCGGGCTGCGATATGGCGTGGAAGCCGATATGTATCTTATCACCGGCATTGAGTGTGGCGATGAGGTAGCCGGGAGTGGAAGAGCCGAGTATGGCGAGATTCTCGTAGCCTTTAGAGGTCATGCCTTCTATCGTTGGCGATGTTCCATACCATACTTCGATTGCCTCGCCGAACGATGAGCCATGGAGGTTGAAGCGGATAAGGTATGTACCGCTTTCGGGTACTGTGATTTCGGGAGAAAACAACCAGTCGTCTCCGGCATTTGTACTATGATACGAATAGTAGACGCGTGAAGGCATTGCGTAGTCAGAGTACACCCATGTTTTTTCGTCGTTATTTGCGTCGACACATGTCCACTTGGCGTAGTCGGATTCGGTGGCGGTGCCTTTGCTGGTGAAATCTAACGAAAGAAGTGGTTCGGTCGCCATCATCGTCGTGCTGGCGAGGAATGCGGCTGAAAGTAGTGTAAAGATTCTCATTAAAAGATAATTAGATTTAAATAATCGGAAATGTTAGTACTATATGCTACCAAGGTGGAAATGGTCTTTTGCTAAAAGCGCCTATATAAATGGTATCACATCGCAAAAATATATTATAATTCGAAAATATGCAAACAAATGATGTGTTTTTGTTGTAAAATTTATCAAACTGATATTTCTTATTATCATTATACTCGGCAGGATTTCTAAATCTCGCAATTTTGTCGTAAATTTGCACTCGTATATGGCTTAATCAGAACAATATATGGAAACAACACGCCAAGCTAAAATATCACGACTCCTACAGAAGGAACTAAGCGAAATATTTCGTCAACAGACTGCTAAAACTCACGGAGTTATCGTATCAGTAAGCGCAGTTCGAGTTTCTCCCGACCTTTCGATTGCTCGTGCATACCTCTCGGTATTCCCATCCGACAAGGCTCAAGAAATGATCGACAGCATCAACGCATCTAGTAAGTCGGTGCGCTATGAACTTGCTCAGAAGGTACGATTCCAGCTCCGTAAGGTACCTGAATTATTCTTCCACCTCGACGACTCGCTCGATTATATCGCAAATATCGACGCTCTTCTCGAAAAGTGATTCTTCGTATTGCACTTCGCTACCTATTTGCGAAGAAATCGCATAAGGTAGTAAATGTCATATCGATTATATCTATCGCCGGTGTTGCGGTCGCTACGGCTGCCATTGTGGTGGTGTTGTCGGTGTTCAATGGTTTCACCGACCTGGCGCATATGCACTTGTCGGCGGTCGATCCCGATATGAAAGTGGTGAGTCGAAGTTCTAAAACTTTTGCGGCTGCCGATTCTCTTGCAGCCATTCTCGAATCTCTCCCCGAAGTCGATGCTGCTATGCCCGTCCTGCAAGAGCGGGCTCTTTTTGCATCTCAGTCAACTCAAATGCCGGTGATAGTCAAAGGGGTAGCTCCCGATAAAGTTCGGCGTTTTATCGACTTTGATGCCGTTCTGCTAGATGGTGTATATAGCCCTGATAACGGAACTCCCGACAGTGTCGTTGGTGTACAATTAGCTGTTGCAGTGGCTGTCGGTACAGGCTTGCGACCGTCGCCCTTCTCTTACGCCGACATCTATATGCCTAGGCGAATAGGGCGTATCAATCCCGCGAATCCTGCCGCTGCTTATCGCACTTTGCCCGTAACAGCCACAGGAGTATTTCGAGTTGATCAACCCGAGTATGATAACGAATATGTTTTTGCGCCCCTTGAAGCCGTTCGCGACTTACTTGAGTATAGCCACGGCGAAGCTTCGGCCATCGAAGTAAAAGGTGCGTATAATGTAAGCGAAACGAACTTACAACGCGTAATAGCCACAGTTATGGGCGACGGCTACGACGTACTTAGTCGCCAACAACAGCAAGAAGCCACATACAAGATGATTGCCGTTGAAAAATGGGTTACTTTCTTAATGCTTGTCTGCATATTGCTGATTGCCTCTTTCAATATTGTGTCTACCCTCAGCCTTATGGTTATCGAAAAACGTGATAATATGTCTACCCTTAGAGCCTTGGGCGCTACTCGCACTATGGTACAAGGCGTTTTCGTAGCAGAAGGTTGGCTTATTACTGCCGTAGGTGGCATTATAGGAGTCGCTTTCGGTACAATCCTTTGCCTCCTACAACAGCATCTCGGACTTATCAAACTTGCTGCCGACCCCACAGCACTATCTATCGACGTTTATCCGGTAGTCGTACAAGCAACCGACATTGTAGCTGTTCTACTTACCATTGCTGCTGTCGGGGTTGTTATCGGCTTGGTCTCTAAAATATTTACCCGAAAATTCTATTAGTGATGCAGACGGTTTTATTCCATAGCACAATTTTTGGCCCTATCCATTCTCGTCGTTTAGGCACTTCGCTTGGTATCAACCTGATGCCTAACGATGGTAAAATTTGTTCCTTCGACTGCCTTTATTGCGAAGCCGGATACAATGCTCAAGGCCATGGCTCTACCGGTCTCCCTTCGCGTGCCGAAGTTGCCGAACGTCTCGAAGCAAAACTTAAAGCGATGCACGATGCCGGTGAGAATCTCGATGTTATCACCTTTTCGGGCAATGGCGAGCCTACTCTCCATCCCGATTTCGATGGTGTTATCGACGATACCATCGCACTCCGTGATCGCTATTTCCCCGATGTGAAAATCAGCGTACTTACCAACGCAACTCGTATCAGTAAACCCGCGATTGCGGCCGCACTACGCAAGGTCGATAATAACATCCTTAAACTCGATAGTGCCATCGAAGCTACGGTTAATCTTATCGACCGTCCTGCTCCGGGCTACGACCTCGAGCAGACTATCGAAGGCATTGCTTCATTTGGCAAAAACGGTATCGTACAGACTATGCTTTGCACCGGCGAGCACGATGGAATTGCGCTCGATAATACCACCGATGAAGAAATCGATGCTCTTATTGCGGCTTATCGACGCATAAATCCGGGGGAAATTATGATTTACACCCTCGATCGACCAACACCAGAAGTAAATCTTCGACGAGTGCCCCGTGCGCAACTTGACTCTATTGCTGAACGCATCGTGGCAGCGACGGGAATTAAAGTACAGGTTAGTGGCTAACTTCGCAACAAATAGTGCTTTAATTTGTTAATCCGTTGTTAGGCTAACATAAAATATATATCTTTGCCAAGATAATTAATACATAATATGACTACAAACGAATTTGACCGCCTCAGCTACGCCCTCGGTTTAAGCATGGGTAACAACTTCCGTGGCTCGGGCATTGAAAAAATCAACGTACAAGATTTTGCCGACGGCGTTGCTGTCGTATATAATGGTGAAACTCCAAAAATGAGTTTCGACGAAGCGAAAACTGTTATCAACGAGTTCTTCTCTGCTCTTCAGGAAAAACAGAACAAAGAAGCTGCTGCGATGGCTGAACTTAACGCTAAAGCCGGCCAGGAATTCCTCGCTGTTAATGGCAAACGCGAAGAAGTAAAAACTACTTCAACCGGTCTTCAGTACGAAGTACTCGAAGAAGGCGAAGGCGCACAGCCTACCGCTGGCGACATGGTTACAGTTCACTATACCGGTAAGCTCATCGACGGCACTGTATTCGATTCGAGCGTCGAACGTGGCGAACCCGCTACTTTCGGTGTTACTCAAGTTATCCCCGGTTGGGTCGAAGCTCTTCAGATGATGAAAACTGGTGCTAAATGGCGTCTGTACATCCCCTCAGACCTCGCGTATGGCCCTCAGGGTGCTGGTGGCGTAATTGGTCCCAACCAAACACTTATTTTCGATGTAGAACTCATTTCTATCGGCAATAAATAATTGAATATATAAATACTACATATATGAAAAAGATTTTGATGGGCGCTTGCGCCCTCCTCGCTCTCGCTGCCGCTAGTTGCAACAACTGCGGTGATGGCAAATGCGAAGCTACTGCAAACGACTCACTATCGATTGCTTACGGCGACTATGTTGGCTCAATGCTTCACGGCGAATTTGCTCGCTATACCCAGGGTAGTCAGGAAGACAAAAAGGACTTTGTTCGTGGTCTTCAACTCGTTTTCGGTGCTGATGCCGATAAAAACGAACGCATGGGTATTCAGGTTGCGCTTCAGCTCCTCAGCGAAATCGATCAGCTCGAAAGCCAGGGCGTAAAATTCGATAAGAACGCTACTGTAAATGCTTTCAAGAAAGCATTCCTCTCGGATTCTATCGACTTCATGGAAGCATCTATGCGTCAGAACAAGTTCCGCGACCTTCTAACTAAGGCTCAGCAGGAAGCTAAAGAGGCAAAAGAGGCTGAAAAAGCTAACGGTAACGACGCTGTTGCTAATGGTAAAGCTGCTGAAGAATTCGTAGCTAAACTTAAAGCTGAAAACGAAAACGTACAGACTCTTCCCTCTGGACTCGTATACGTTGTTGAAGCTGAAGGTCAAGGCGATAAACCCGCTGAAACCGCTACTGTTGTTGTAAACTATGTGGGCAAACACCTCAACGGCGAAATCTTCGACCAGACCGAAGGCGAACCCGCTGAATTTAACCTCCAGGGTGTGGTACAAGGCTTCCGCGAAGGCCTTATGCAGATTGCTAAAGGTGGCAAGGCTACTCTTTACCTCCCCGGTGAACTTGGTTACGGTGTTAACGGTGCGCCCGGTGCCGGCATTGGTCCCAACGAAATGCTTGTCTTCGAAGTTGAACTCGTAGATATTAAATAAGATACACTCTACATATAGTAAAAGCGCCACCGGTCCGGTGGCGCTTTTACTATATGTGGTATTTAAATTAGTCGATTTGGTGTAAATCGTGTCCCATACGGGCTTTTTTAGTGTGCATATAGCGAAGATTGTATGGATTGGGCTTTACTTCGATAGGTACATTCTCAACCACTTCTAGCCCGTAACCTTCGAGTCCGATACGTTTGACTGGATTATTGGTCATCAAGCGCATTTTGTGGATGCCCAGTAGGTGGAGAATCTGAGCTCCTACTCCATAGTCGCGTTCGTCGGCATCATGTCCGAGGTGGATATTAGCTTCTACCGTATCGAGTCCTTCTTCCTGAAGCTTATATGCGCGGATTTTGTCCATCAAACCGATGCCACGTCCTTCTTGATTGAGGTAGATAACTGCTCCGCGACCTTCTTCTTCAATCATTGCCATGGCTTTGTGAAGTTGCTCTCCGCAGTCGCAACGACGCGATGCAAAGATGTCGCCGGTTGCGCACGATGAGTGAACGCGTACGAGCACGGGAGTGCCGTCTGATATATTACCTTTTATGATAGCGATATGCTCAAGGCCGTTGCTTTTCTGGCGGAAAGGAATAAGGCGGAAATGGCCATATTCGGTGGGCATATCCACTTCCACGCCTTGCTCAACGAGCTTTTCTGATTCGAGGCGGTAGGCGATAAGGTCGCGGATTGATACGAGTTTCATACCCCATTCGTCGGCGCGGCGACGCAATTCGGGCAGACGCGCCATTGAGCCATCGTCGCTCATAATTTCCATAAGGGCTGCTGCCGGCTGAAGGCCTGCGAGACGAGCGAGGTCTACTGCGGCTTCTGTATGTCCGCTTCGGCGGAGTACGCCTTGGTCTTGGGCATAGAGTGGATTGATATGACCGGGGCGGCCGAATGTCTCGGGCACCGAATTAGGGTCGGCTAGTGCGCGGATTGTAGCGCATCGGTCCTCGATGCTTACACCGGTCGAGCATCCTTCAAGTTTATCCACCGTAATTGTGAACGGAGTGCCGAGCATTGACGTATTATCCTCAACTTGGCGTGCAAGTTGGAGCTCGCGACAACGCGAAATTGTCAGCGGTACGCAGAGCACACCTCGGGCGTTTTTGAGCATGAAATTGACTTGCTCGGGTGTAATCTTTTCAGCGGCAACGATGATGTCGCCTTCGTTTTCGCGGTCTTCGTCGTCGACCACAATCACCATCTTCCCTTGGCGGAAATCTTCGATGGCGTCTGCGATGTTGTCAAGTCGTATGTCCTGGTTCATTGTTTATTGCGTTTGCCGCTGCTGTCGGGTCGTCGATGTGCATGCGTTCCATAATTGAACGCGTGTTTGCGATGATTGCCGGTAGACGGCGGATAGTTGGTTTAAATGGATATTGGTTGAGGAGATTGATTGTATAGATGTCTGTGCTGTTCGAAAGATAGTCGACCAATTGATTTAGCTCCTGATTAAGTGATGCTTCGGGCGCTGAAAGCAACTGACGAATTCGCAGCATCTTTTTGAAGCGTTTTTCCTGTTCGAGTGCATGGTTGAGGAAGCTTACAAGCATATCGCGAGCGGTGTCTTTCTCAACATCGACCATGCGTACTTCTTTGAGCGAAAGGTCGCGCTCGAGGCCCTTGCCCATTAGGCGGCGTACTACTTTAATTGCTGCATCGAAGTTGAATGCTGAGTCGCCTACCGCCTTATATGTGAGGTATACACCAAGTGGGAGCAGTACTGCCGAACTGAGCCAAATACCTTGCCATACGAGCCATTTGCCGTCTTTGGCGAGCTTGTTGCCCGTATTATCTATAATGAAGTAAATGATAAAAAGTAGAACCGACAATATTAGAGGTGTGCCGAAACCGCCTTTCTTGATAATCGCGCCCAAAGGTGCGCCGATAAAGAAGAAGATGATGCAAGCAAATGAGAGGGTAAATTTCTTCTGCAACTCTATATCGTGGCGACGCATAAGCTTTGCCTGCTCTGCGAGTGCCATACTGCGATATTGGTACTCTTGTTTCTGCCGTTTTGCTTTTGCAAGTGCTTGATTGACATAACTCTTGGCAAACGATGGATTCTCGCCTTGGAAAAGTGTGTCGATATTCAAGGGCTCGGCAAGTTGAACGTCGCGACGCGGCACAAGCTCCATACGGTCGCCGACCATCTGCGATACGCGGTGCGACATGGCAAAGTACGATGCTTCGCGAATTTCGCGGGCATAAATATCGCCGATTGAGTCTACTTGATGCCCGATTGAGTCTATCGATTCACGTAATTGGCTGATATTCTGGCCTACATATTGGCTGCGAATACCGCCTTCATCTATTCGGTTGAAGTTGGCATCGAATGGGAAGTATACTTCTTTTTCTGAAAAATGTTCGCGGCGGAAGGGGAGGAATGTCTCAGACGAAGTGCTACCCATTGTGTTGTCGCGCATATTTTCGAACATTTCACCGCTATATAGATGTAAGAAAAGACGTGTCTTATCTTCGGTAAAATTGAAGCGGCCAGAGTCGGCGAGAATTACGCGTGAATTATCTAGACCTCGTGATAAGTCGTAGATAATCATTCCATAAAGCATACCCGTCTCCTGATCTTTCTCCTCTACATAGAGGTTCATATTCGGTATTTGGTCATAGAATGAGCGTACGGGAATCTCAACTTCAGGCGATTTCTGACGTACGGCAAACAACAATGACCACATCTTGGTCTGCGCCACCGGCAGGACGTTATTCTGGAAGAAGAATGCTCCGATTGCGATGAAAATCATCACAACAGTCAGCGGGCGCATTATGCGGAATAGCGATATGCCTGATGCTTTCATCGCGGTTAACTCGAATTTCTCTCCGAGATTACCGAATACCATCAACGAGGCAAGCAATACTGCCAACGGTAAGGCCATTGGCACCATCGATAGTGCTGCGTAGAAGAAGAGTTCGACAATAACGCTAATCTCAAGACCTTTACCGACCAAATCATCGATTGAGCGCCACAAAAACTGCATCAGCACTATGAATAGGCAGATAAAAAACGTCATGGCTAGCAGCGGCAAAAACCGTTGCAGCATATATGTGTACAGACGTTTTATTCCTAGCATAGAATGTTATTACATTACACCAAGCGGTAGAAGCCGGCGGGGAGGGGACATGTGAAATTCATATCGCGGCGTGTGGTCGGGTGCACAAATCGAAGGGTCTGTGCGTGGAGGCATAGACGGTGGATAGGCGAGGTCTTGGCTCCATAGCGACGGTCGCCGCAGATTGGGTGCCCGGAATCTTTCATGTGCACGCGAATTTGGTTCTTGCGACCGGTGGCAAGGCTTAATTCAACCATCGAATAGGGGCTACCCGACTTTACTACAGTGTAGTATGTTACGGCTAACTGACCTTTTTCGGGGTCTTTGGTCGAGTATACTTCATGCGCGGCATTTTCTGTAAGGTAGCTTCGGATTTCGCCGCTTGCGGGTTCGAGACAACCTTCGATAATTGCAACGTATTTGCGTTCGAGCACCATGTTATTCCAGTTATACTGCATAGTCTCCTTCGCTTGCTTTGTTTTAGCAAACATCATCAAGCCCGATGTGTCGCGGTCGAGTCGGTGAACGATAAAAAGCTTGTTGCGTGGGTCTTTGCGCTTTACGTATTCACGAAGAATTGAATAAGCTGTGCCTTCTTTAATTTTATCAGTACTCATCGAGAGTATGCCGTAACCTTTCTCCACTACGATGATGTCGTCGTCCTCGTACACGAGTTTCATGCGTGGATGGCTGAATGTCTGGAACTCGCGAGTTGTGTTCACTTTCACTTCGCTACCTACAGCAACGTGTGCGTCGAAACGAGTTGTTACATTGCCGTTAAGCATTACCTGATTGTGCTTCAGGTATTCCTTGATAGTGGTGCGTTTTGAGTCGGGCAAGATGCTGAAAAGGAATTCGAGCAACTTGTCGGGTGCACCTTCGGCAGCCGTGAATGTTATGATATTGTCTGGGCGGAATATCCCTGCCTGTGTGCCGGGCTTGGCAGCGAGTGGTTTGCGACTCATAGCTTATTTCTTTTTGGCTACACGCTTAGGCTTGGCTGGAGCTGCGTCGGCTTCTGCAATGATTTTCATTGCTTGCTCGTATGTGAGCTCGCCGGGATTCTCTAAGCTGCGTGGAAGCTTGTAGTTTTTCTTCTTATATGCGATATATGGACCGTAACGACCGTTAAGCACCTGTACTTCGGGGTCGTTGTCGTATGTGCAGAGCACCTTGCTTGCATCTGATTTACGCTTCGTTTCGATTAGTTCGATTGCCTGTTCGAGGGTTACCTCTGCTGCTTGCATATCTTTGGGAATCGACACGTATTTGCCGTCATGGCGTACGTAAGGTCCGAAGCGTCCAACTCCTACTTGCACCGCTTTTTCTTCAAATTCTCCAAGATTACGGGGGAATTCGAAGAGTTTAAGGGCTTCTTCAAGGGTTATGGTGCTGATTGATTGGTCTTTTAGAAGCGATGCGAAGCGAGGCTTGGCATCACTATCGCTTCCGCCTATCTGTACGATGGGGCCGAAGCGACCAATTTTAACGCTTACAGGTTCTCCGGTCGAGGGGTCGCTACCGAGATTGCGTTCTCCGAACTTGGGACCCTGTGTGATAGTCAGTGCGCTGTCGACCGATGGGTGGAACATCGTGTAAAAATCGCTGATTTCCTTATTCCATGGCAGTGTGCCATGGGCTATTTCGTCGAATTTCTCCTCTACGTTAGCTGTGAAGTTATAGTCGAGGATATTGGGGAAATATTCTGTGAGGAATTCGTTGACAATGATACCGATATCAGTGGGGATAAGCTTTCCCTTATCTGAGCCGGTCGTTTGCGTAAGCGTTTTCGAGGTAATTGCGCCTTTCTTATTGAGCGAAAGCACTATATAATTGCGCTGTGCACCATCGCGCTCGCCGCGTTCTACATATCCGCGTTGTTGAATTGTCGAGATTGTAGGTGCATAGGTCGACGGGCGCCCGATACCGAGTTCTTCCATCTTCTTTACTAGCGAAGCCTCGGTGTATCTGGGTGGACACATAGTGAAGCGCTGAGTTGCTTCGGCTGTATTGAGAGCCATTGAGTCGCCTTCTTCAAGTGCGGGAAGCATCGAGAGTGCATCATTGTCAGTGGGCTCGTCATCGTTTCCTTCGGTATAGACGCGTAGGAAACCGTCAAATTCGAGCACTTCGCCGGTTGCGGTGAAGCTATATGGTAGTTCCGTTGAATTGATTTCAACGGTAGTCTTTTTAATTTGAGCATCTGCCATCTGCGATGCAATAGCGCGACGGCGGATAAGGGTGTAGAGCTTCTGCTCTTGCAGTGTCGCACCTTCGATTTCTACTTTGTCGACGTAAGTAGGACGAATCGCTTCGTGGGCCTCTTGGGCGCCCTTCGATGATGCGTGGTATTTGCGTGCGTGCAAGTACTCTGCTCCTATGGTATCCTTAATCTGCGCTGAGATAGCTGCAACAGCCTCGTCGGACAGATTGAGAGAGTCAGTACGCATATACGTGATATGACCATTCTCGTAGAGATGTTGAGCGACCATCATTGTCTGTGATACCGAGAATCCGAGTTTGCGTGATGCTTCTTGCTGAAGGGTCGATGTTGTGAAGGGGGGCGCAGGTGACTTTTTAAGCGGTTTT
The DNA here is from genome assembly GCA_964651295.1 of uncultured Bacteroides sp. Classification (GTDB taxonomy): domain Bacteria; phylum Bacteroidota; class Bacteroidia; order Bacteroidales; family Muribaculaceae; genus CAG-873. The sequence goes on along the minus strand of CAZYYV010000021.1, from coordinate 9,348 downwards.
TCAACTACTGAGCCTACTGAGAACGATTTATTAACGCACGATTCTAAGAACGAACGTGCTTCTTCCTCTGATTCGAGGCGACGTGCCAATTCTGCCTTAACAGTAGTCTTTGTGCCGGATGGGGTAAATGCCGCGGTTACGCGGAAATAGGGCTCGCTTACAAAGTTTTTGATTTCGAGTTCGCGCTCTACAATAAGGCGAACGGCAACCGACTGAACACGACCTGCCGATAGTGCCGGTTTGAGACGCTTCCACAGTACGGGCGAAAGTTCGAAACCTACGATACGGTCGAGTACTCGACGAGCCTGCTGCGCATCTACGCGTGCAAGGTCGATTTCACGTGGATTTGCAATTGCGTTTAAGATTGCTTTCTTCGTGATTTCGTGGAATACGATACGGCGAGTATTCTCGGGCTTCAGTTTTAGTACCTCATAAAGGTGCCAGGCAATAGCTTCTCCTTCGCGGTCCTCATCGGATGCGAGCCATACTACGGATGCCTTTTTTGCTGCGGTTTTTAGGTCTGTGACGAGTTGCTTTTTATCGTCGGGGATTTCGTATATAGGTTCAAAACCTTTTTCAACGTCGATGCTGAATGATTTCTTCTTCAAGTCGCGTATATGACCGTAGCTCGACATGACACGAAAGTCGGCACCGAGAAATTTCTCGATGGTCTTTGCCTTGGCCGGCGATTCGACGATGACAAGATTCGTTGGCGTACTCATAATGGTTGCTTTGGGTTTCAATCGGCAAAATTAGCTAAAATCATTTTAATAAGGTGTAACTATGCCGAAAATTAACAAAAATACAGTAAAAATGAAGCCGATTCTTGCCGGCCGTCTGCTTTTACGAGTACTTATTTGTGTTTTTTATTATGTGGGCAGTTAGCATATTTTGCCACAGCGCCACCAACGATAGTCGACATCGGTGTCAACTACATCGAGATTTTCCATCGTCTTCAAGCGTCGTACCACATGCAGCGTGATTGGTAGGACACACACTTCGTAGCCTGTCTTGAGTAAAGCCTGGGTAAGCATTAATGACAAAATTGTCGACCATGACAACACGCCGCCGAATGCAATAGGGAAAAATATCAGTGAGTCGACCCCTTCGCCCCACAGGGTAGAAATGATAGCTCGTATGGAAAAACTGCGTCGGCTATTGTGATTTGTCGCTGCAACCTTCATTCGACTCATTACGTATGCATTGACCATCGACCCGCCGATAAACGCTGCAAAACTGGCAACCATAATTCGCGGTACAGAGCAATAGATAGCTTCCATTGCCGACTGACTAGTCCAATCGGGGCTGCCGGGCAGAATAACTGCGAGGTTGAGAAATATTGCCGTGAGGACATTCATGGCGAAGCCAATCCATATCATAAAACGGGCCTTGGCGAAGCCGTATACTTCGACCACGCAATCGTTGATGATATAAGATACCGGAAACACGATAAATCCACCCGTGATGGTAAACCAACCGAGATCGACTGTCTTGATTTCTATGAGATTCGACACTATTAAGCACACTACAAATAAGATAGAGAGTATCGTAAACGGGACGGTAAGTGTGCCTTTATTGTTTTGTACCTTACTGGAAACGGGTTCAACCGTTGTGGTTGTGTTAGTTTTATTTTCTTTCATTTTCTTGTTTTTAACGAGGTAGCAAGCACTCGGGTTATGATGTCAGTAGGAGCTATAATAGCCCTTTTGCGGTTGCAAAGTTACTACTTTTTCTTAAAAAATGGAGGGCGTTTTTACAAAAAGCGTATCGATGGCTATGGTGATTTCGTAGGGGGTGGCTTTCTGCGTGCGTTGCGGTACTGCTGAGCGGATATAGTAGAAGTTGAATTGCGGGTCCCACGATTTGAGACTTACTTGGCGAGTTTCGCCCGCCGGAATATCGATGCTGACCTTGTGCTTGGCACTGTGTAGCATACGATGAAGGCCATCGTAGTACGTAATAGTAAATGCCATTGCGGCAATACTGTCCTTGCTGTTGTTAGTCGCAAAAAAGGTCTCTCGGCGTGAACGAAGAGGCTTGTCGTAGCCGTTAAAATCAACTTGGTGTGCGGCTGGTGGAGCGATGGTGTCGAATACACTTTGGCTCACAGGTGTAACCGCCACTTCTGTCTGTGCAGCCTTTAAACCCTTGCGAGTAGTGCGTTGGGCATCACTGATAAATGAAAAGATAAGAATAGCAATAGCGAGTATTGTGAGCTTTTTCATAGTGTAACAGGGAATTTTGCCGTCGGTGGGGATAAGCGGATTGCCCCATCTATGTTTTGCGGACGTGTGTCGACTTCTGATATAGATAAGCGGAAGAGGTACGGTAGTAATCGCAGTACGTTTATGCGAGCTCCTTTGCGATAGCTCCGCATAGTGAGCGTTGTACCATCTGTGTCGATATCGAATAGGAAATGTCGAGTTTTTCGGCGTCCGCTTCCTTTCGGGTTAAGTATAAGCGATGCATCATAGCTCCCCGAGGCTGTGAGGCTCATTGAGCCGAATAATGCGCCTTTCGAAAGCGTCAAATCCGGTGAATCGTAGAGCGTGAGTGTATAAGTGTCGCGACGTTCGGGCTCGATATAAAATATCGCGCCGTCGCCTACCATTTGCCAAAGCCCAACGGGCGACGTGGCATCTATAGGCGCCGGCACGTGGCGGTCGAGCGTTATAACCGTCGGCGGTGTGGCATGCAGACTGATACTGCATACCAAACACAGCATGACGGTTAGACGACGGATCATATACTGCTGAATTTGTAGCTAAATCCGATCGAAAGAATCTCTTTGACCTGAAGTTTTTTCCAATCAGGGTCGTCGCACTTCGGTGTCGATGAGTCGTAGCGTAAGTGTGCGTAAATCTGGGTTGTAAGGAAGCGATTTATATCGAACTGCAACTTGTTTTCCCAGTCGGCATAGCCATAGTCGTAGTCGGTGAATGCGAATAAGCGCGATGTAAACGAGATGTTGTAAGCCAACTTCCAGCTCAAACGTATTTCGCCACTCGAACCATAATTATGCTTCACCTTGCGTCCTTCTTCTACGTTATAATTCTTAGGATTGATCTCGTCGTGAATACATGTCTTCATGCTATACGAAAGAGGTGCAATCGACGCATCGAACGTGAATGACTTTTTCGGATTTGTATAGTTGTACGTCATACCGATACCGATTGTTAATTCACCCGGAGAGAGGAAGGCCGATCGAATTTTTCGCGAATTAGTACCGTATGAGTTGAATATCTGTGTCTTGAACTGACCTGTGAATGAGTAGTACCATCGGTTGGCGGCCTTAATACCCAATGTGGTGTTGATTTGGAAGAGGTCGTCTGAGATGTTATAGTTACGCACGGTATCCTCGGGGGTGCTGTTCATACCGATTTTATACTGTGCGGTAGTCTCGAAGAGAAGGTTGGGATGGAATTCTTGGTTAAGTTTTACATTATAGTAAATATTGCCAAGCATATTCAAGTTATTATTACCACCTTGATACCAGTTAGGCGATACGTATGCTTGCGAGAATTGGAGCGAAGCTGTGAATTTGCGAATCCAATGGCGGCGTTTTACCGGTGCGGTCGAATAGGTTGCCGACACGGGCTTCTCTACATTCATCTCTTTGATTGTTATTGTGTGGTCCTCCGGATTGACTACTGCATGATACACCTTAGGAGCAACGGGGAGCATCGCCACGTTGTAATGCACATATTCGGGGTGATCGAATGTGAGGGTGCGGCGGTGGTTCTTCATCTTGCGATTGATACTGTTCTCAACTTCAATCCAATACATTTCGGGCTTGCCTGATAGCTCGCGAGTAAAGGGCGATACGGTGTCGGCAAATTCAAATGTATTGTACACTGTCGGCGAGAAAAATACCGGGGGAAGTGGCTTGATTACCATTACAGTATCGTACTCGATTGAGTCTACTCCGGCATAGATGCTTGTAAAGGGCTCGGGTATGCTGTCGGTCGCAATTGTGTTCGAGTCGGTGGCTATCGTGTCGATCGTGTAGTCGGGCGCTACAATAGCCATACTGTCGGCTACTCGTGCCGAGTTGATAAACATTGCCTGAGCTGATGCCGTCGCGGCTGTCAGTACAGAGAGAAACGCAAGAGTAAGTTTTTTCATCATAGTGTCTAATCTTTGTAGGCGGTGTAGAGTGTGCATACTCCGAAGGTAAAGCAGCGGTATGATGCGCGCTTAAATCCCGCCGATTCCATTATTTCTGTCATGGCTTGGCGTTGAGGAACTGCTGCGATACTTTCAGGAAGATATGAATAGGCACGACGGTCGTGCGAGAGTAGTCGTCCGACCAGTGGAATGAGCGTTCGGGTATATAAGCGGTAGAATGCTTTTGTGAGCGGCGATGTGGGCGTTGATAGCTCTAGTACACACAACTTGCCTCCGGGGCGAAGAATTCGGTACATCTCTCGATAGCCGGCTGCGATATCGGCAAAATTACGCACTCCGTAAGCGATAGTGATTAGGTCTGCGCTATCGGTCGCAAGTCCGGTTGCCAGACAGTCGCCTTGCGTAAAGGTGATAGCAGGTGCCGGGGTCATTGCCGACGCTTTCTCTCGAGCTTTTTCGAGCATTCCTTCCGATAAATCAAGCCCGATAATATTCGCCGTTGGCATTCGGCGGGATAGTGCAAATGCAACATCGCCAGTGCCGGTTGCTAAGTCAACGATGGCATTGGGATGCTGTGCGCTTGCTTCTCCGATAAGTCGACGGAGCCAAACTCGGTCGAGCCCGCCGGTCATCGCTCGATTCATAAAGTCATAAGCGGGTGCAATCGTATCAAACATCGACTGCACCTGCTCTTCTTTTGCTCGCGAATCGTCGCGATATGGATTTATTTTTTCTACCTCTGGCATTAGCGCGAGAGATTGGCTAAGAATTCGTTGACGCCGTTTTCGATGCGCTGTGCTGCGTCTGATTCGGTTGCGGGCTCGAATTTTTTGCCGGTAACGTGTTCGTATAGTTCAATATAGCGGTCCGAGATTGCCTTACATACTTCAGGGGTCATTTCCGGCACTACTTCACCGGGACGGCCCATAAAGTTGTTTTCCATAAGCCACTGACGCACAAATTCTTTCGAGAGCTGACGCTGGGGCTTGCCGGCTGCGAGAAGTTCTGCATATGTATCTGCGTAGAAGTAGCGTGATGAGTCGGGGGTGTGAACTTCATCGATAAGCATCACTTCTCCGTTGTGTTTGCCAAATTCGTATTTGGTGTCAACGAGGATAAGACCCTTTTCTGCTGCCATCTTTGTGCCGATTTCGAAGAGACGACGGGTATAGCGTTCCATTACTTCGTAGTCTGCTTCGCTTACAAGTCCCTGACGAATGATTTCTTCGCGAGAAATATTTTCATCGTGGCCGGCATCGGCTTTGGTGGTGGGGGTTATGATAGGCTCGGGGAGTCGCTCGTTTTCGTGGAGCCCTTCCGGAAGCTTTACTCCGCAGATTTCGCGTACGCCTGATGCATATTCGCGCCATGCACTACCGGCGAGGTAGCCGCGGATAATCATTTCGACACGGAAGCCTTCGCAGCGTACGCCGGCGGTGGCCATTGGGTCGACTTCTGCCAACTTCCAGTTGGGGACTTCTGAGCGTGTCGCGTCGAGGAAGTAGTTGGCGATTTGGTTAAGTACCTGACCTTTATAGGGGATGCCTTTGGGAAGAACCACGTCGAATGCCGAAATACGGTCGGTGGCTACCATGACGAGGATGTCGCCTTCGAGCGAATATACGTCGCGAACTTTTCCGTGATAAACGGGGGCATCCTGCTGTGCGAATTTGAAGTCGGTGCTTGTGAGTGTCATTGCCTGTGATATGATAGATTTAAAATAGATTCGTGTTTATTATTCTTCGCTAAATCCTGCCTCGATGGCTGCATTGCGAGCTTCGGCGGCTGCTCGTGCTGCTGCGGCTTCTTCGGCGTCGTGTTTCTCGTATGCTTCTACGATACGCTGCACGAGGTGGTGGCGTACAATATCTTTTTTGCCAAATTCAACGCGTCCAACTCCCGGCACATGCTCAAGTACCTTCAAGGCCTGTACCAAGCCCGATTGTGTCTTGTGCGGCAAGTCTATCTGAGTTACGTCGCCGGTGATAATCATCTTGGCATTCATCCCAAGACGTGTGAGGAACATCTTAATTTGGTGGGTTGTTGTATTTTGAGCCTCATCGAGGACGATGATTGCATCATTGAGAGTTCGGCCGCGCATAAATGCGAGCGGCGCTATCTGGATTACCTTGGTCTCCATGTACTCCTTAAGCTTCATCGCAGGAATCATATCCTCGAGGGCATCATAGAGCGGTTGGAGGTACGGGTCGATTTTATCCTTCATATCGCCGGGGAGAAAACCGAGCTTTTCGCCTGCTTCTACTGCCGGACGCGATAGAATTATCTTGCGAGCCTCTCGATTCTTAAGTGCGCGAACTGCCAAGGCGATTGCAATATATGTTTTACCCGTACCGGCTGGGCCGAGTGCGAATGTAAGGTCGTTTTTCGATACAGTCTCAACAAGAAGCTGCTGATTGGGCGTGCGCCCTTGGATTGGCTTGCCGTTCATCCCGAAGATAATCACGCCGTCGCGTTTCTGCTCCTTCGGACCGGCGCCCTTGACGATATCGAGGATTACATCTTCGTTCAAGCTGTTGTACTGCTCTGCATACATGCTTAGCTCCTTGATTTTTGCTTCGAAATCAGATGTCTCGCTATCTTCGCCAATCACACGAATCACCGAGCCACGCGCCGATATGCGCAACTTCGGGTAGAGATTCTTGATCAGCTGCATATTGGCGTTATTTACGCCATAGAAAACCAAAGGGTCGACGTTGTCAATTATGACGATGCGTTCTATCATATCGGTGTACCTAACGGGTGTTATATGCCGTTGCGCAAAGTTACGAAAAAACGCTGAATTAGAACGAATAATTCTGCGCGTAATTTACTTCAATATAAAAAAGCGACCTCAACGTTTTGTCGGTTGAGGTCGCTATGTGTGTTATGTCGTTCTCGTTAGCCGAGGCAGAGGATTAGAGCCTGTGCCGCTACTACGCGGAGGAACATTGTCAAGGGATAAACGGTCGAGTAAGCAACCGCTGGTGCGTCGTTGCCGGTCGAGTTGTTTGCATATGCAAGGGCTGGGGGGTCGGTGCAGCCACCTGACATAAGACCCATGATGGTGAGGAAGTTGATTTTGTATTTGCCGCGTGCGATTGAGCCTACAATAATCAAAGGTACTACGGTGATTACGAAGCCCCAGATTACCCACCACATACCGGTTGAGTTAAATACCGATGCGGCGAAGTCTTTGCCGGCTGCGATACCTACTGATGCGAGGAAGAGGCAGATACCCAATTCGCGAAGCAAGAGCGATGCCGAGCTAGAGGTGTAGGTAACGAGTTTGGCTTTGTAGCCAAAGCGGCTGATTAGAATTGCCATCACAAGTGGACCGCCGGCGAGGCCGAGTTTCATACCGAATCCGAGGTTTATCGAACCGATGATGATACCAAGGATGATACCTACGAAGATTGTGATGAGGTTAGGCTGGTTAAGACGTTTCATCGAGTTACCAAGACGGGATGCGAGGCGGTCGATGTCTTCGAGATTACCAACTACTGTGATACGGTCGCCCATCTGAAGGCGGAGGCTGGGTGATGCGAGAAGGTCGACTCCGGCACGGTTAACGCGTGTTGCGTTAAGTTTGTAACCGTTGCGAAGACGGAGCGAGCCGAGTGCTACACCATTATATTCGCTCTTGGTGATAACGATACGACGTGAGAATACGGGCGAGGGCGATGATTCCCAGTTCATTTCGATTTCTGGGCCGATTACGGCTTTGAAACGGTCGGCGTCGCTAGCCGAACATACGATAAGTACTACGTCGCCGGTATGGATTGTTGTGGTCGATTTGGGAATGTGGATTTCTCCATTTTCGTCCATAAGGCGCGAGATCACGAAGTTTGTGTGTACAATATCGTGCAGTTCTACGAGGCTCTTGCCGTTTACGAGTTCGTTGGTTACCTTTACTGAAAGAAGGTGGGGCTTGAGGTGCGATTCCTCCTGCTCTTGCTCGATGGCTTTGATTTCGTTATCTGTGTTGATGCGGAAGATGAATTTTATCACGAACATCGACAGAATAATGCCCACTACGCCAAGGGGATATGCTGCTGCATAGCCACTTGCCATAAGGTTAGCCTGTTCGGGCGAATTGGTCATCTGGGTGATTGCCTGCTGTGCTGCTGCAAGACCGGGGGTGTTCGTAATTGCACCACTCATCACACCAACAAGGGCTGAAATGTCGTGAATGTTGCCAAAATAGTAGATCAGCAATACGATAACTACATTAAGCGAAATGCCTAATACAGCAAGCGCATTGAGGGTCATACCGCCCTTCTTGAACGAAGAGAAGAAACCGGGGCCTACTTGCAGACCGATTGAGAAAATAAACAGGATTAGGCCGAATTCTCGTACGAACTTGAGTATGTTCGCATCGACCGTGTACCCGAAATGTCCCATGAGGATACCCACAAAGAGGACAAACGTTACACCAAGCGAAACTCCAAAGATCTTTACTTTACCTATGTAAATACCCGCGGCAATTACAAATGAATATAAGATCAATGTGGAGGCTATCGATACTTCGCCCGGCATAAATAAGTTTGCTAATGCATCCATAATTGAAAACCGTGTAGCGTAATGATAAATAAACTCCATAGAGGCAAAAAAACGTCGTGCCTCCAAATTTTTTGCAAAGGTAGCACTTTTTAACGGATTGAGGGCTATATTTCGCTACAAAAATTTTCTTTCTTTCCAAGATTTCCCCGCCGAATAAAAATTCTACAATCATTCCCCACTCCGCCGCCCTACCTTTGCATCAAAACTATACAAAGTGCTCAAATCACGTCGAATACTCCAACGCAAGCGCCTTACCGCAACGCAGCCCAACTACTCACTCGCATTCACGAAGTGGTTGGGTCGCTCGCTTACGCGCCACGAAAAGGAAGTAATTATGACCCTTGAGCAACTCCGCCAGCGCGGCGAAACCGTCCGCATACACATTCACGACCACCATGGCGTCGACTCGCGCGAAATCTTGACTGAATACCTCCGTTGGCTCATGGAGCTCGAACCAACGGAACAAGGAGCGTTCGTTTGCATCACCAAGAAAGAAGCAAAGGAACGCTCTCGTCATTTCCGTCGCAAACCGCTCACAAGCGGCCACTGGAAAGTCGATAGCCTACGCAGCTTCACCGTCAAATTCGCCTTGATGCTCGACATCACGCGCTACGACTGGCTCAAACTCGACATCGGTGCACTTGCTCCCTGCATCCCCAT